>CAZLYS010000641.1:0-3611 GCA_964563415.1 uncultured Halomicronema sp. | reverse complement strand
GATCGCCCCAATCACAATGGCATCGCGAGTCGTCACTGCATGGCAGCCTGCCGTAATGGCCACCAGCCCTGCAAGCGGGCCATTCACGACGGCACTTACCCGCAGCTGCTGACGTTGCAAAATGCTGAGCAAAATCGGGGTGGTTAATCCTGCTGCTCCTGCCATCACCGTATTCATAATGATGCCGGGCACCTGTTCATTGAGGGCTAATACACTGCCGCCATTAAATCCAAACCAACCAAACCACAGCAGCAGCGTTCCCAAGAGTGACATCGGAAAGTCGTAGCCCACCGTCAGCTGCTGTCGTCGCTTGTGCGAAAATCGCCCAATGCGCGGCCCGACTAAAATGCTAGCGGCCAATGCGACCCATCCTCCGACACTGTGCACGACTGTTGAACCGGCAAAATCGACAAAGCCTAGTTGTCCGAGCCAGCCAGTGCTCTCACCAACATTCAGACCATTCCAAGTCCAGTGACCAAAGAGCGGATAAATGAAGCCAGATACCAAAACCGCGATCGCGAGATAGCTAGAAAACCGCATTCTTTCCGCCACTGCCCCTGACACAATGGTGACGGCGGTGCTGCAAAACATGGCTTGAAACAGAAAAAACACGACCAGCCAGGTGGCACCTTGGCCCACGTCAGGTGCCCAGGCTGTCTTCCCGACCCAGCCAAAGTGACTCTGACCAAACATCAGAGCATAGCCAAACAACCAAAAGCACAATACTGAAATGCCAAAGTCAGAGATGTTTTTAATGACTACGTTGATGTTGTTTTTGCTGCGGGTGGCTCCGGCTTCTAAACACAGAAACCCTGCTTGCATCAGGAAAACGAGGCTGGCACTAATGAGCACCCAGAAAACATCGACGAGGGAAGGGGTCATGCGGTTTGCGTAAAAGTGAGAGGCAGCAAGAGTCGGGTTGCTTAAGAAGTCAGAAAAATCTTTTGCCGTCTAGACGCCATCTGATCACATATAAAGTTGATGGGAAGGCTATGGACAGCTGGGTTGTCACTCAATGAGGAAAGCTGCTAACGGGATCTTGTAAATAAGCTTTGCATCGTGGCTATCGCAATCATTGAGCCGTCCACAACAATCGTAAAAACTGACTTGGTTGCCAAGGATATAAAAAGGATTGAAGCTAATTTTTGATAGATTACCCATTTTCTCAATGAGTAGCACGACTCATCAGGAAAAAAATGTCAGAACCCTGAGATCGGCAAGGCGATCGTGCGCTTTCTGGCTCCTCATCCCCCAATCTGGGAAAACCAGATGCCACCTCTCCCAGAATTAGAGGATGCAGGGGGATATGCGTAAATCCTACCTATAATAGGCGCCAGGTCAAAACTTGTTCTGTGCCCTGGGAACCGTCTCTTGTCAGCTTTTTCTTGCCTCCATAGTTGCAAGTGCTATCACAGAAGGCCGCGCAGAACATCATTTATGCGTTAAAGGATCAGTTGTGGAGCGCCCAGTACCGATAATTCGCGAAATGACAATCGCCGACGCGGCCGCTGTTGTGGCGCTTAACCAGGCAGTGGTTAAAGTCACCAGCCCCATGGATACCGTCGGCTTTGGAGAGTTGTATCACCTCAGCAATGTGCGGTGGGTTGCTGACAGCAATGGTGAGGTGGTTGCCTTCATCTTGGCCATGGCTGAGGGGCAGGCTTACCCCAACGGCAACTATCAATGGTTTTCTGCTCGCCTGAAAAACTTTCTCTACATTGATCGAGTCGTAGTATCAGCAGCTTGGCAAGGGTTTGGCGTTGGGCGCTTACTCTATTCACACCTCAACGACTGGGCGCGGCAAGCGAGCGTGTTGAGCGTCTGCGGTGAGATCGATAGTGATCCCCCGAATCTTGCATCGCTGCGGTTTCACGAAAAAGCAGGATTTATCTCCATTGGAACTCGGTTATTAGCCAGCGGCAAACAAGTCTCTATGCAGCTTTATATGGTCACAGAAACGTCCAGCAAATCGTAATACCAGCTCTCGTTGAGGAATCTACAGGTACTAAAAAATGAGCAGGGGGAGTGGGGGGAGAAAGGGGGCAGAATGTGTAGTCGCCATTCAGAGAATCAGGATAACTATCATCTGTGACCGGACCCATAACAATCAGACGTTTTGTCAACCCCTAATCAATCACAGGAGATCGCTTCCCCAAGAGCCGATCGCGTAACTGCTTGACGCGATCTCGGTACTTGGCCGCTTCCTCAAAATCTAAATCTTTAGCGGCGGCTTTCATCTGTTTTTCGAGTTGGCTAATCAGTTCAGGAATGTCTTCGAGGGGCAGGTCGTCTTTCTGTTCGTAGACTTCCTCTAGTTCCTGTACGTTGAGGCGGCGAGAAACCTCCAAAAAGGACAAGATAGCGTTGCTCTTTTTGCGAATGATGGCGTGGGGGACGATGCCGTTGTCTTCGTTATATTTCTGCTGAATGGCGCGCCGACGCTCCGTTTCGTCGATGGCCTTGGCCATACTGTCGGTGAGATTGTCGGCATAGAGAATGGCCTGACCTTGGACATGTCGCGCCGCGCGGCCAATCGTTTGAATCAGCGATCGCTCAGCCCGGAGGAAGCCTTCTTTATCCGCATCTAAAATCGCCACGAGGGAGACTTCTGGCAGGTCTAACCCTTCTCGCAGCAGGTTGACGCCGACCAGTACGTCAAAGTTGCCATCTCGCAGATCTTGAATCAGCTCAATGCGCTCGATGGAGTGAATTTCGGAGTGCAGGTAGCGGACGCGCACATTCTGTTCGTCAAAGTATTCAGTCAGGTCCTCGGCCATGCGCTTGGTCAAGGTGGTGATCAACACCCGCTCGTTCCGGAGCGCTCGCTCGCGAATTTCTCCCAGGAGATCATCCACTTGCCCGTCGGTGGGGCGCACGAAGATCTCTGGATCGAGAACCCCGGTAGGCCGAATGATTTGCTCGACCACGCGCCCTTCCGATATCTCAAATTCCCAATTGCCAGGAGTCGCCGAGACAAAGACGCACTGATCAACCTTGTCCCAAAATTCTTCGGCCTTGAGGGGCCGGTTGTCAGCCGCACTGGGTAACCGGAAGCCGTGTTCAATCAGCACCATTTTGCGGGCGCGATCGCCGTTGTACATGGCACGAATTTGCGGGATCGTGACGTGGGATTCGTCAATCACCAGCAGCCAATCTTTTGGAAAATAGTCGATCAAACATTCAGGCGGTGACCCAGCTGGGCGAGCGGCCAAGTGCCGGGCATAGTTTTCGACGCCATTGCAGTAGCCGACTTCCCGCAGCATTTCTAAGTCATAGCGGGTGCGCTGTTCCAGTCGCTGAGCTTCCAGCAGTTTGCCCTCTGTTTCGAGAAATTCGAGGCGATCGCGCAATTCATCTTGAATCGCCTGACAAGCCGCTTCCAGCTTTTCGTCTGGCGTGACAAAGTGCTTGGCGGGATAAATATTGATCGCTTCCAGGCTCTGCAACGTTGCCCCCGTCACGGGATCGACATAGCGAATGGCGTCGATTTCGTCGCCAAAAAATTCGACGCGGATAATACGGTCTTCGTAGGCGGGACCAATTTCCAGCACGTCGCCCTTCACCCGAAACCGTCCCCGTCCCAAATCGAGGTCATTGCGCGTGTACTGCAC
>CAZLYS010000640.1:0-3617 GCA_964563415.1 uncultured Halomicronema sp. | reverse complement strand
GCCCCCACCAGGGAGGTCCTTTAGGAGAGGGGAGTATAGAAAATGGCCTATTGAGGTGTCCATGGCATGGATGGGATTTTCACCCTTGTACAGGGAAAGCCCCCGGCTATGATGATGGAGTGGAGACTTATCTGATAGAAGAAAGATTGGATGGCATATACGTAGGAGTTCCCGAGGAGGCCCCACATGCGACCTCTATCTCTGATGTGATGGTGGAGACCATGGTAAACTGGGGGGTAGATACTGTCTTTGGGATGGTAGGCCATTCTAATTTAGGCTTTGCTGATGCGCTAAGGAGGCAAGCGGAAGCCGGAAAGCTATCCTTTATTGGGATCAGGCATGAAGGGGCCGGAGCCTTTGCCGCTTCTGCATACGGGAAGTTGACGGGCAGACCTGCTGCTTGCTTCTCTATTGCAGGTCCCGGAGCCACTAATATGTACACCGGTATGTGGGACGCCAAGGTTGATAGAGCGCCCTTACTGGCACTTACTGGCCAGGTAGCGACTCAGGTAGTAGGAACAGGCAACTTTCAGGAAGTAGACCTTGTGAGGGCCTTCCAGACAGTAGCAGAGTTTAACCATAGAGTCCAGAGAGATAGTAAGCATGCAGAGCTAATGACCCTGGCTATTAAGCATGCTATCCTGAAGAGAGATGTATCTCATCTCACCTTTCCAGATGAAATACAGGAGCATCCAGTTGAAGAGGAAGCACAGTCTCCTGAAGGAAGGTTGACACCCATGAGTATTAGTCCGCCTGAGGAGAGCTTCCAAAAAGCCATGGAATTAGTGAATAAGGCAAAGCGACCTGCCATTATTGTGGGACATGGTGCAAGATTCGCTATGGAGAAAATTGTAGAGCTGGCGGAAAAACTAAACTGTCCTGTTATGACCACCTTTAAGGCTAAGGGGCAGATTTCAGATACGCATCCATTGGGATGTGGGGTGCTGGGAAGAAGTGGGACTCCCATTGCATCATGGTTCATGAATGAGGCCGATCTATTGCTGGTCTTTGGTGCTTCTTTTTCTAACCATACAGGTATAACGGCTAAGAAACCCATCATTCAGGTAGACTTTGATCCCCTCGCCTTGAGTAAGTTCCATAAAGTAGATGTACAGCTTTGGGGAGAAATAGCCGTTACTTCCTCTCACATGATGGCATCTCTATCAAATACCGGTGCGAAAGAGCAGCGAGATGAAATTGCGAATAGATGGGCCATTTGGCGAGAAGAGAAAGCTAAGCGGCTATTAGAAGATCATGGGAATGGCGTAAGCTCAGTTGCAGTATTTGATAGCCTGACCAGATTAGCTCCCGAAAATGCGGTCATGTGCGTAGATGTAGGGAACAACGCCTATTCCTTTGGAAGATACTTTGAGTGTGAAAAGCACAGTTTCCTCATGTCTGGCTACCTTGGGTCTATCGGTTTTGCCTTCCCGGCAGCTATGGGGGCCTGGGCTGCGGTAAAAGAAAGTAGGCCCGTCATTGCCGTTGCAGGGGATGGAGGCTTCGGTCAATATATGACAGAACTGACCACTTCCGTGAAATACGGTATGAATATCAAGCTGATTCTTTTAAATAACTCCGAATTAGGGAAAATATCTAAGGAACAAAGATCCGGCTCTTTTGATGTATGGGCTACCAGTCTGCACAACCCCAATTTTTCTGAGTATGCGACTAGCTGTGGAGCCCTCGGAATCAGGGTGAGTAAAAAAGAAGAGCTGGATGAAGCCATGAAAAAGGTATTGTCTCATAAGGGGACAGCCATGCTGGAAATCATGACGGATGTAAGCTTATTGTAGCTGATCCGACCTTTTAGACAAAATTGTTGGGTACAAAAGTGATTTTATTCTTTCAATCTGAGAATGCCCTAAATAGGGCACTCTTTGGTTGAGGGTATGGTTTTTTTCCCTTTGCCTGAGGTGGTTTTTCATTATCCAGGCTATTTGAATAGTAGCAGGTTATTTATTGAACCTACAATTATTTATAAGGGACGGCCTATTTGATCCCATGACTGGCATATTATTTTTAAATCAAACTATCCAAATTCCCCCGAAGGTATCTAATGAAATATCCTTCTGGCCTCCCATTATTCTCCATTAATTGTACTATTCTTACACAGTAAGAACTACTCAATTATCCCCAAGAATAATAAGTGTGTGGTAATCAATTTAGCCCAATCAATACCATACTCATTATTTAACTTTTTGGTGGATATGAAAACAAAACAATTAATCTGGGAAGGTCCCGATGGTTGGGATGATTTTGAGGGGGAAGACCTAAATGCACAACTAGTCCTCTTTTTTGGAAATACGGATATTCTATCCGACGCAAATCCGTATGAAGAGCTTAAAGGAATGTTTCCTGAAGCTACTTTGGTAGGATGTACTACCGCTGGAGAAATTATAGGTGATGAAGTGTACGATGACTCTATCGTAGCTACTGCTATTGAGTTTGAGAAAACTGCCTTTAGGGCAGAATCTATTCTGATGGAGGAAGGTATATCATCCCAATTGGCAGGAGAGAAACTGGCAAATAGTCTTGAGAAAAAGGACCTGAAGTTTGTTTTCATCATCTCAGATGGACAAAAAGTAAATGGGACTGATTTGGTTAATGGACTAAGAAGCGTGTTAGGTGACGAAGTTATTCTGACCGGAGGTTTAGCAGGAGATGGAGGAAGGTTCGAGAAGACCTTAGTGAGCTGTAATGCTGCGCCTGAGGAAGATAGAGTAGTAGTGATTGGCTTCTACGGAGATGCTATTCAGGTAGGCCACGGTTCAGTGGGTGGATGGGACCCTTTTGGTCCTGCAAGAAAGATCACCAAGTCAGACTCAAATGTACTGTATGAACTGGATGGAAAGCCGGCGTTACAACTATATAAGGAGTATCTGGGAGAAAAAGCCGAAGAATTACCTGGAAGTGCTCTTTTATTCCCTCTCATGATTAAGCCTGAAGACCAGGATGAAAGTGGCTTGGTGAGAACCATTCTCTCTATAGATGAGGAAAACCAAAGCATGACCTTTGCGGGAGATATTCCTGAAACATATGAAGCTCAGCTTATGATGGCAAACTTTGACCACCTGGTAGATGGTGCCTCACAAGCAGCAGAGTTTGCCCGCTTTGAAGCTTTCCAAGATGAGGAAGAGCCTTCCCTGGCTATTCTGATCAGCTGCGTAGGTAGAAAGATGGTGTTAGGACAGAGAATAGGAGATGAGGTAGAATCAGTAAAAGATATCATGGGAGACAACACCCGTCAAATAGGATTCTATTCTTATGGAGAAATCTCCCCTCACGTGGAAGTAGGACATTGTCAGTTGCATAATCAGACCATGACCATAACGCTGCTAAAAGAAAAAGTCTAATGCACAAATTATTGGAACGGCAGGTTAAGCGACTGAAGCGAAAATCTGCCGATGGATCAATTCCAGTAGAAAAACTGCTGGAGTTGATCAGCCAAACGTATGAAGAATCGGATGAGGAGAGGCGGAAGAATGAGCGCTCAATGAAGCTGATGTCAGAGGAGGTGATGGCGCTCAATAAGCAGATACAGGAGGAAAGTGAAACCTATGTATCTACTATTACAGGGAGCGTAATAGATGGTATAATTACCTTCTCTGAAGAAG
>CAZLYS010000639.1:0-3618 GCA_964563415.1 uncultured Halomicronema sp. | reverse complement strand
AAACTCTGTTAGGTAAGGGCTTGAGCGTTCTCATTTAGTATGCGTTTGCCCTGGGGGTGACATAGAACATCGAAACGAAGCATCATGGCTCTTGCTCACCCGCTCCACTGAAGTGTTAGCTGGCTATCGTCTGAAAGTTATTCAAGCCAGCGATCGCACTTGTTAGAGTTGGCAGTGCTAAGGTTGATATCTTCAGATTGCTTGGCCTAATTGAGAAATATGCTCATTGAAGTCAGCTTTTGGATTAGAGGCTCGCTTCTCCAAAAAGTCTTCCAGGCCCAGTAACTCTGCTAATGAAACTCCTGAACGTATCTGGGCTGCTAGAGACTCCTCCCTTCGATACGACTTTTCTGCCCATTCGAAAACTTCTGGTAAGTCCAAACTCCCAAAGAAAATAACCCCATCAGCGTCTCCAAAGACCCAATCCCCTGACTTGACTGTGGTGTTTCCGAGCGTGAGGTCTAAACCGATGTTACCGATCTTCTTCAACTCTTGAGGGAGTTTCAAGGGACCAATTGGATACGCGCCCTTACAAAAGATCGGTACCCCAATTTCAATCAGCTCAGTTGTATCGCGAACAAGTCCGTCAACTATGATCCCTGCAAGATCCTTGCGACTGGCTTCGGTGGCGATCAGGTCGCCAATTAAGGCAACCTCATTTGCGTGGTTCGTGATTACAACGACATCACCAGCTCTTGCCTGATGAATCCCAGCCAGAATAGTGACTAGATCATTATTGGCTTGGACAGTGATAATCGGACCAGCTAATTTCATTGCTCGATCAACAGGCGTGAGACCGTGTGGAGCAGCACCGAACGGGACACCTGCTCGAAAGGCGGCATCGGCTAAAAGGGCGCAGCTATACTTATTTTGGAAAATTGAAGGGAAGTCAGTCATTTTGAACTCTTTCAAACTGAATAGTTAAGCCAGGTCAGCTATCCAAGACATAGGTATAGATAAAGGGTATTTGAATTTAAAGTTGCAGTCTGATGGAGGCCAACTAACATTACTCATTACCCGCCCTCGATTAAGGCTGCATCACACCAGCCAATGATCAAGGGTTGGCGGGCATGGGTATGGTTAGACAGAGTATGCAGTTGTTGTTAGATATTTTGTCGTGATCTTGCTGCAGCAATAAATCGTTGGGTTTGTGCCGGTAAACCATTTGCATGCTTTCTCCCAACTAATACACCCCAAACGGGAGAAAGCATTCCCTCAATCACGATTTGAATATCGATAGTAGTAACATCACCATTTAGAATGCGGTGAGTCGTTTTCATGTTTGCAAAGGGCATTTTGCAAACATCTGAATAAGTCAAAGGGGGCTCAAAATCACAAATCCTGAAACTCAAGCGTGGCCCACCCTTGGGTTTAAGCGTAAACGTAGAATTTTTTCCAGGAACTCCATCAATATTGATCGTTTCAATATTTTCATCAATCTCTGCCCATCCAGAGACATTGGCCAGCACTGGCCAAAGAGCTTCCGCCGGGAGGTCTGTTTGTTGCTGGTAATGATGAGTCCACATGGATTAGGTCGTCCTGATAAGGCAATGAACGATATTATCTTGACAATCAAGATAAACATTTTAACTCCTATGGTCAAACAGATCGAAGCACTTCTTCTTGAAACCCGTCGTCTGTATGAAGCCATGTATCGCTTCGATGAAGCAGCAGCTTCTGCGCTTGGTATCCACCTAAGCGACTTACGATGCGTGAATGCTCTTGAACATGGCCCGTTAAAGGCAGGTGAGATCGGTGAAAGGCTAGGACTAACTAGTGGGTCGGTGACAGCCCTCATTAATCGGCTTGAGAGGGCTGGATTTGTAGTCAAAAATCGCTCAAAAGAAGATGCCCGACAAGTACATGTGCATCTGAAACCTAATTTCTATAAACAGGCAGATGCAATCTATGGGAGGCTTGGTAAATCAGTATCGAGCCAATTTCAAGAACTGGGTATTGAGGAGATTGAGCAGGCGATCGTTACAATAAATCGGTTGTCTGCGGGATTTGACCAGGCAGTATAGAGTGAGGCGCTCATTTTCAAGGATGGTTACCTAGCCTCTAACCCAAATAGGTTGCTGTCTAACGGTGCCCATCACCTGCCACAGAAAACCTCTGCATCATACCGATCCCCTTTTGGTGGCCGGTGTGCATGGGCCTTGTTAGGTGGCAGTCGATTAAGAACTCATAAGCATGATGGGTTCCCAAAAGTTTATCGGTGGAGGGGAGAAAGTTACGTCTAGGAACGCTCCCTACAACTATCTATCTGAGGAAGAATTAGATAATATATTCTTTAGCAACCAACCAATTCCTAATCCTGGAAGGCATCCCAGAAATAGTAAGACAGCTATCTCATAATTCCAAATAGTTGTTCGATAAAGTGTGTAGTAGTAAATTGCAGCTAATGCAATATTGCCAGCAAGAAGTCCACCAATTAAACTAGACAAGACTGGTTTAGGATAAGCCAATAGACCGCCAATAGTGCCGCCAATTGTTGCACAGGTAAACGCTGCAAACCAAGAAAAAGCGATATCAAATAAAAAGTTATTGATAATCAGCGGTGGTCCCACACAAAGGAAAACATAAATCAAGCCACCTACCTCTCTCTTTCCTAGATATTTGTCCCATAAAACCCCAGTCAAGACTATTATTCCAATTACGTTCATTAAGTATCCAACGACTAGCCAAATGTCGTAGAACTGTGAGCTTGGATAGTGCCATATCAAAAAAATCCCAATTACTACAGACCCCAGAGCTAAAAGCCCTCTCTGCAGAAGTCTCAAGTTTGAACATTCTATCTGGACTTCAAGATAAAGATCCCCTTCATCAATTCCTACCCTTTTACCCTCTCCCTTAAGACGGAGTCGTGTTTTGTTTCGAATGCCTGCTGGAACTTTTACTAATAGTTCTTTGCCACCGATACCTTGAATCCTTCGGGTTACCCCATACCAAGCCAGCAGTGGATGCAAGTGAAGCTCAATCGTTATGTCTAAGTCGTCTGGCATAATTTTTCAATCAACACCAACTTGGCCAACTTGATGAATACACAACTTAGTGCAAAATAATTTTACTGTTCATGAAAAACTTTAAAGTGCCGTCCTAACGATTGAGTTCAGCGGCAATTGGTAGCTCCTAAATCCTACTGACCATGTTCATTTCGCCGCTGCAACGAGGTGTTATGCTGCCAGGCCTGGTTACCAATCTCATATTGCACCAATCACCTGAATTGCAAGCGCTAAAAATTGCTCAGCGTGGTCAATTTGTTCGGTGGCTTGGTCGGGTGTAACGGAGTTCAGTTGGCCATAATCGCTAGTAGTTCGCAGTTCCTGTGCTTCGATTAAGAATCGGTGAAACTCGACTGGAACTCGCTGAGGTTTGGCAAATTCTCGTCCGAAGGCGGCAATGACGGCTGAGTGCTTGGAAAAGGAGAGTTCCTCACCTTCTAGAAATGCTTCTGCGATGTAAAACATACTGTAGTAGGCGCGAGAAGTAGCATAGTCTGGAAAGTTGTTGGCAAGTAGGAGCTTTGCAGCTTCTAAACTTTGTTGGGCTTTGAGGAGAAGTTCTCGTTGTTCGTCGGTCACAGGAGGACTCCTTCCTTACGGATATTGCGAAGGA
>CAZLYS010000638.1:0-3620 GCA_964563415.1 uncultured Halomicronema sp. | reverse complement strand
TAACCGCAAATTTGAGAACTACTGTCTCACTTGAGACTGGTGCAAGATCTGAGTAAAAGCAATTATTTCATCACAAAACGTGGCGTTTTCTTGATGAATGATTATGCGTGGGATAGCGACACATGCCTCACACACCCGGCGACCCAACTAAGTGCAAGCGCCTGGTTGCGTCAGTACTCGGAGGATGAACGAAGATCTGTACTTAAAGCAGCAAGGTATTACCTGCCTCTGATTTCATCTTCGATGATTGCGAATACAGTCCAAAGGAATGGGGGGATTTCACAATCCTGTGCGATGCTGAATTACGCTCGTGTTCACAACTACAACAGATTGGAAGGGGGAGCCCATGGACGATAAATTCATGCTAATGATTCCGGGGCCAACACCGGTACCAGAGAGCGTTTTACTTGCTCAGGCCAAGCACCTCATTGGCCACCGTAGTGGGGAATTTAGCCAAATCATGGCGGAGGTCGAAGCGGGCCTCAAGTGGCTGCACCAAACTGAACAAGATGTGCTGATGCTGACGGCTAGCGGCACCGGAGCCATGGAAGCAGGCATCATTAACGTCCTGAGTGCCGGCGATCGCGTGTTAGTGGGTAGCAACGGTAAATTTGGCGATCGCTGGGTCAAAGTGTGTAAAGCTTTTGGTCTCAAGGTTGATGTGATTGAGGCCGAGTGGGGCAAACCGCTCAACCCCGATGAGTTTAAAGCTCAGCTAGAAGCTGATACCGAGAAAACTATTAAGGCTGTTCTGGTCACTCACAGCGAAACTTCGACCGGCGTTTTGAATGATTTGCAAACGATTGCAGGCTATGCTCATGCCCATAGCGAAGCACTCGTATTGGCCGATACAGTCACCAGTTTGGGAGCCTGCAGCGTTCCTGTAGATGCCTGGGGCTTGGATGTCGTCGCCTCGGGATCCCAAAAAGGCTACATGATTCCACCAGGATTGGGCTTTGTGACCCTCAGCGATCGTGCCTGGAAAGCCTATGAAACCTCCAATATTCCCAAGTTTTACTTTGACTTGGGGCCTTATCGTAAAAGCGGTGCCAAAAACACCACACCGTTTACCCCACCCGTAAGCTTGTTCTTTGCTCTGCAAGTTGCTCTCAAAATGATGCAAGACGAGGGTTTAGAGAGCATCTTTGCCCGTCATGCCAAACTTCAAACGGCTACCCGTGCCGCGATGAAGGCATTAAACTTGCCACTCTTTGCCGCTGATGAGGTAGCAAGCCCAGCTGTGACGTCGGTCATGCCCCAAGGCGTAGAAGCAGAAAAAATTCGCTCAATCATGCGCAAGGAATATGACATTGCCTTAGCAGGGGGACAAGATCACCTGAAAGGGCAGATCTTCCGAATTGGTCACTTGGGCTTTGTCGGCGATCGCGACATTTTGACCGCAGTAGCAGCCCTTGAGGCCACGTTAGCCAAACTGGGTGCCAATGGTTTCACTCCCGGAGCTGGGCTGTCGGCGGCGCAAGCGGTTCTCTCAGCCTAGTTTATGCGTTGTGGCAACACTCCATCGCTGGCTGGGACGAGCCTTATCGACCATAGTCTGCTCAGTTTACAGGGGCGTCCTGAGCGCTCCTGCAAACCCTCTCCACTCTCGGATTTGATTGCTATCTTGCTAAGAGTAGGCTGATCAAAAAAAGGATGATAGCAGAGCTATGGGCGTATGGGGTCGGTTAGGGCAAGTGATTCGGGCTCAGGTCGGTGGCTGGGTACAAGGAGCAGAAGACCCAGAAAAAATGCTCGACCAAGCGGTCGCCGACATGCAGCGCGATCTCATTCAACTGCGGCAAGCAGTGGCTCAGGCGATCGCCACTCAAAAGCGCACTGAACGGCAGAGCCACCAAACTGCCAGGCTCTGTCAAGAATGGTACAACCGAGCGCAACTGGCGTTGCAAAAAGGGGACGAAAAACAAGCTCGTGAAGCTTTAGCCCAACGCCATAGCTATCAGCGCATGGGCACCCAGCTCGAAGGACACATTGGTGAGCAAACAGCTGCAATCGCTCAGCTCAAAACCAATATGCGCGATCTCGAAGTCAAAATTGCTGACGTCCGTACCCGCCGCGATATGTACATTGCTCGTGCCCGTTCTGCCGAAGCGTCTCAACGGATTCAAGAAATGATCGGTCAACTCGGTCATGAGCGAACCTTAGGGACACTCAGTCAGATGGAAGATAAAGTGCTCGACTTAGAGACTCAAGCTAGTGCGATCGCTGAGCTCAATCAAGGGTTAACGACCCAATCCTTAGAAGGCCGGTTTGCTGAGTTAGAACAGGCTGAGGCGCGCGCGATCGAGCAAGAGTTATCGATTCTGAAAACTCGTTTACCGCATCAATAAATGCCGCCCTAAGGCATCTTCGAGCAGCAGAAAATTTTTGTGCATGCAAAAGGCTCTCAATCTTGCGAGATCGTTAACGGTCGATGATTAAACAAAATAAATCTGCCGAATTAAGTTGCGCTTAGGACAAACGGATGAGCTGTCGTTGGGCCTTGCATAGTAGCGATCGCAGACCAAGTCAAAACAGATAGACCTACTTCACAGACAATAGCGTACTTAGCAATTAGCGGGTTAATTTTTTAAGCCGCCATCGTCTATTGGCAAACAATTCAACCGATCAACTCAGTAACCCTGCTGAGCGTTTCTTACAGGGTTATTCGCACTCCCTAAACAAGATCTCTAACCCTAACGTTGACTATGTAACCCGATGGTCGCTGATATGTTTTTAGTGCTAATTTCAGGGATCAACGCCATCAGTAGACAATAAAACATCTGGCCTCCCTGATTTTTAGCGTAGTAAACATCACATCGTCTGGGCAAAAGATGCATCTTCTTCCCCTGTAGCCATCTAGCAACTGAAACCGTGAACTGAGCACTGTAAAAATTCACTACAAAAATCGAACGGGCACTATCCCACGCTGCAGCAGCTTCGTTACATTTTTTTTTACTTCCAAACGTTCCAAAAGTCAGACCACTGAGATACCAAGTCAATGACTACAATTCATATACCTTCATGGCTAAAAAGCCTCTTGACAGGCTAGTTCCAGCACTATAGAAACAATGGCCATTCACTCTCGTGATTGAGCCAAAATGATGAAATGTTATGGCTCAAAACCGTTTGGAAAAAGATTTCTAAGAGTGTTGTTATACTAGGCTAATCGAATCGTTTGCTCAGGTTTCGGTGCGTTGAATTATGGGGCAAGCTGTTGTAGCATCAGCCTCTGCCTGGCAGCGCGGCTCAGGGTGTGTTTGAGTGACAGGCTACAGTCACAGCCTCAATCCATCATTGATGGCTATAGGTTCATGCACTTATCGTCTATAGGTCAAAGTTATGGGTGGTGAAGTTAGGACTGCTCATCAGAAGTTGTATATCAACGTGATGGAGATGCTGGTTTCCGAAGAGGTCAGTCGCCAACTGGCAAGCTTGCCTGATCGGATATCTAAATATGTCAAGCGTTTGGAAGTCGAAACGTTTGCCCTTAACCGATTACCAGCACTTTATGCTTCCAGTGAAAAGGGGCTGCAGCATCAATATGACCGTGCTCTCCACGAATACAAGCCGCAGATTGTCAGTGCGGTTCGCCAGGCTTTCGCCGCTGTCCAAGTTGATCC
>CAZLYS010000637.1:3388-3631 GCA_964563415.1 uncultured Halomicronema sp. | reverse complement strand
ACCGTCAGGCCAATGGTGCCAATGAACTCGCCCGTGCCACCGGGGGAAGTCGCAATGGGGACGAATGCTAGTACCGTGGTCAACGTCGAGGCCAGCAGCGGCACAAACAAATGGCTGACGGTTTTCCCAACGGCGTCTGCCGGAGTCAGCCCCGCTCGCAGTCGGCCCTGCACTTCATCCACCACGACGATCGCATTGTCGATCAGTAAGCCCAGGGCGATGATGATGCCGGTGACTGACATT
>CAZLYS010000637.1:0-3362 GCA_964563415.1 uncultured Halomicronema sp. | reverse complement strand
CACGTCCAGAACCCGCATCCAGCCAAACACCATCAAGGTGGTTAGGGGTAGGGCCAAGCCGACCAACAACGCTGACTTGGCTCCCAACACCAATAACGACACGCCAATCACCAACAACGAGCCAAAAATCAGGTTGCCGATGACCCCATTCAGCCGCTGCTGCACGTATTGACTTTGATCCAGCACCGTATGGAGTTCTAGCCCGTCTGACAACGTGGCATCATAGTCGGCGAGTATTCCCCGAGCGGCTTGTGCCCAGGTATCCACTCGATAGTCTGATTCAACCGTGGCGGCGACGACGACGGCCGGATGACCATTCACGTAGGCCAGGTTATCGGCGGGATCTTGCACTGCCTGACTCACCGTTGCCACATCTCCCAAGCGGGCCGTCACGCCGTTGCTACCCACCTGAATGGGAATTTCGCGCACCCTTTCCAGAGAGCCGAGAGCACTGTTCACTTCCAAGAGGAATTCGTTGCGATCGCCCTGCACCTGACCCGCTGACACCTTGGCATCACTGGCGGCAATTTGTTCGGAGAGGGCTTGGGCGGTTAGTCCCAACTGAGCCAATTCATCAGCGGTAATTTCGACCCGAATTTCTTCATCGGCATTCCCAAAACGCTCCACACTATCGGTGCCGGGGAGCGATCGCAGCGCGTCTTCCAACCCTTCGGCTAATCGTCCCAAAATCAACTGGTTGGGCTCTCCTGGCAGCTCCCAGGTTAGGCCCACAATCAGCGCACTGGCACTCACACTGCTATCGCGATATTCCGGATCTGAAGCTTCAGGTGGCAAGTCGGGTACAGCATCGTCAATCTTGCCCCGCACCTTGGCCCAAATTGGCTCTACATCTCGAATGGCCTCTTTGAGTTCTACCCCAATGATGGAAATCCCGGTGCTGGAGGTCGATTCCAAGTAGCTGACTTCTTCTAGCTCAAACAGTTTGTCTTCTAGCGGTTCCGTGACCAGGGATTCCACCCGCTCGGGGGTCGCTCCGGGCAAAAAGGTGACCACTTGGGCATAGCGCTGAGTGATTTCGGGATCTTCGAGTCGCGGCAGGGTGAAGAGGGCCGACAGTCCCCAGACGACGACCAGCGTGAGGGTCAGAAGGAGGAGTTGGCGGTTGCGGTAGAAGAGGGTGAACATGGTGGAGTGGGAGGGTAGCAGGGTAGGTGGGTGTGAGGGTGGCAGGGTGGATGGGTGGATGGGTAGGTGGAGTCGGTGAGATGGGTGAGGTAATTGAGATTTGAATTTTGAGATTTGAATTTTGAATTCCCTGTTGCCGATTACCTAGAACTAAGAACTAAAACCTGTTCCCTATTCCCTATTCCCTATTGCCTCAATAGCGAGATTACAGGGCTTCAGCGGATTTGTCGGAGCACAGGCATTCGTCAACACGGGCCATAAAAACCGTTAGAAAGTCAGGGAGACGATCGCTTTCGATATACAGGGCGTCGATGGTGCAACTGCCGCAGCCCGCGCCGCTGTTCTGAATTAGAGAGTCGATGGTGAGAGACGGCACGCCAGGCCAGGGAAACTGACCCACGGGCGCATCTGCGACATACCGCAGTTCGGTGTCCGCTCGCCAAAGCGTATTACTGATGAAGTCAGCTTCTGGGGATGCTGACTGTTGCCAGCCCAGTTGTTCACCGAGCTGTTCGGCTCGCCGCGTACCCTCGGTGTCGGGGAGCGATCGCCAGATGGCTTGTTGGGCTGAAAGCCCGTATCGGCCCTTGCTGGAGCGACTCCAGAGGGTGTCTAGCATTTGCAGATCGGCGCAGGCGATCACGGCGATATCGTCGCTTTCGATATAGGGATAGAGGTAGTCGTAATCTGACGACAGCCGCATCAAGATGGCGATGGTTTCCAGGTTGGCAGATTGCCAGTCACCGTTCATCAACGTTTCTTGCAAACGCCGATAGTCAACTTCGGTCACTGCGCCAGTTTCGTTCACTGCATCAAAGACCAAGCTGGCAACTACGGTCTGAAAGACTTGTCGCATTGGGTCAGCCGCATCGGTGTATTCGACCTGCAGTCTGACCACATCGCCATCGGGATGGGTTAGCAGCACCCCGTCTGAGGTGTAACGCCCCGTAGCGGTGTACGCGATCGCCCCTTGTCCTGCCACGGTGATGACCTCGCCAGAATCCGTGGCTGATTCCAGCCAGTCCTGCAGGGGTTGATTTTCGGGATTGGGGAAAATGTCAATACTGATATGGGGTGGCAGTCCCGCAGCGGCTGCTTCGTCTGAATATTGATCACCAAAGGGCAGGTAGTCAGACGCCCGCCAGATATCCCAACTGTGTTGAGCGGCGGCAGCGGGTGCTGGAGAACCGTAATACAGCTCACTGTCGATGGTGTAGCCTTCGGGATAGACGAACCGTAGGCCCTTATCAACGGCGAGATAAACGTCGTAGCGAGTCTCCGACGACTGCGGGAGAGATTGCGATTGGGCCACAGGGGGGGGAAGTGGGCCACTGGCGATCGCCAATCCCGTCAATAACCCGGCCAGAATTAACCGTTGCATAGGACTGCCTCCGTGGGCAAAAACGTGGAGAACCTGAAACGACTCGCGAGGGATAAAAAAGATGAATACAGCCTTGCCCCTAGGAGTTCCTGAAGGTGAATGGTTTCTAATACGATGGGTGTTTAAGGATTCCACTGCACCTGTTGGCCGGGAGCCAGTCGATGCGTCCCCGAGACGATAGCCTGTTCTCCGGGTTGTAACGTGCCGCTGACAAGGGCGCGATCGCCCTCGGTATGCACGACTTCCACTTCGCGGCGACTGACGAGGTAAATCCCTGGTGGCAAGGCTGTCTGATTATCAGACTCGGGTGCAGTCAATACGTACACGGACCACAGCCCGCGATCGCTGGGCACAAGTGCTGTCGTGGGTAGCCAGATGCCCTCGGCGGTTTGCGTTTCACTCAGGCTCAGGCGCACCGTTTGCCCGACAGTAAGGTCGGCAGCGGCCACTTGTAACACCACCGTGACGGTGCGGCTGGTCGCATCCAGCTCTGGCAATAGCGCGGTAACAGTGGCGGGATAGGGGCGATCGCCCACGGTTACAGAAACTTCCTCGTCCTCGCTGAGGGTATCGGCCACGGCGGGCGGTACGCCGACCTTGGCTTCCAGCGGACCGGCTTCCACCAAACTCAGCACCGCTTGTCCATTGGCCACCACGGCTCCTTCATCAACGGAACGAATGCCCACAATGCCGTCAAAGGGAGCCCGCAACACGCTCTTATCTAAATCCACATCGAGTTGGCTGAGGCTCGCCTCAACCTGCTGAACCTGGGCAGTTTGGGCGTCTAGCTGTTCGACCCGTGTGCCATTGCGGAGCTCACTTAGTTGGCTCTGGG
>CAZLYS010000636.1:3385-3645 GCA_964563415.1 uncultured Halomicronema sp. | reverse complement strand
TTGCCTGGAAGGCTAGATTGTAAGCTGCCGAGAGTCCTATTTGATGACAGGCCCTAGACCTTGCGATCTCTAGAGTGTTCCCGTAGCTGTGGCAGCAATCGGCAAGTCCCATCTTTAGCCTGTGAAATGAAATTACCAAAACAGGTGGTTAAGCCAGTTTTGCAAAGGTTTAGCCCCCTGGGGCTCCTGATAATCGCTGATCAGGAGTTGGGTCAAAGCGGTTTCAACTTGGCCCAGAGCGTGATTAATATCGGTGCGCT
>CAZLYS010000636.1:0-3375 GCA_964563415.1 uncultured Halomicronema sp. | reverse complement strand
AATGGTTGGCCAAAGCGGAGGGTCAATTGTTTACGGAAAAAGAGCGATTGGGTACCGACGATCGCAACGGGGACAATCGGTACGCCTGAGCGCATCGCATAAATCACCGTGCCCCGTTTGAGTGGTCGATGTAGTTGTCCTTCGCGCTCGCCTAACCGTCCTTCTGGAAACAGCATGATGCCGTCACCGCGCTGCAAAATAACCTGCACGGCCTGGTCAATCTGGCGCATTTGTTTGATCGAGCTACCGTTAGGCACGTCGGCTTTGATAGCAGCAGCGAGGGCTTGCAAATCGGGGCGATCGCCCTCTGCCTGTTGCATCACCGCAACTTCCTCTTTCCACCAGCGTTTGAGGGGAATCACCCCACCCGCTTGACCCACAATCCACCGTTTCCAGCGCTTGTTATAGAGGGTTCGGGCATCCCCGAGGATGTAGTAATAGGGATGAGCCGGTACCGACGCCAAGATCAAAAATGGATCGAGATGGTTGAGGTGATTGGCCACCAACACTACGGGACCCTGAGGGATATTGTCTGGAAACTCAACCTGCACTCGAAACAATAAACGAATAAACCACCGGAGCAACCAGCGTCGAAAACGACCACTGACTCGGGGGTCAATCTCGCCTTGAGCCACAGCAGCAATGTTGGCTAGGGCTTTTTGGGTATGGTGTTGCACTCGCGGATGACGGGCAGCAGCCAACCCTTCCTGCACCCGCTGAACCACGGCTGGAGTAAGCTGAACAGTTTCTTGGTTGGGTACAGGCGCTGCAGCCTCTGACAGCCTTTCCATGCTGAATCAAGAGCGTCGCTACCGGTTCGTCGCGTTAATTTCGTCCAAAATAACCTGAGCACCCTTTCCGCGGACGGTTTTTGCTAACGCTGTGCCCATAGCCTCCGCTTCAGCGGGGTTACCTTGAATCTCTTCTTTAATCAGGGTTTGACCATCTAGACTCGCGACTAAGCCCGTTAAGGTAAGCGTGTCACCGTCTAAGACTGTGTTGACGCCGATGGGCACCTGACAACCACCTTCCAACTCTCGCAAAAAGGCGCGTTCGGCCAAGCAACGATAGGCGGTGACGCTATGCTCCAAAGTCTTAATGACGTTAAGGATGTCGGTGTCGCCCTCGCGGCATTCAATGCCTAAAGCACCTTGCCCCACCGCGTGGAGAGAAATTTCGGCAGGAATGTTTTGGTGGATGCGATCGCCCATGCCCAACCGCTCTAATCCCGCCCCCGCCAGAATGATGGCATCGTATTGGCCTTCATCTAGCTTGCGCAGGCGCGTATTCAGATTGCCGCGAATATCTTTAAAGGTGAGCTGGGGAAAGTGGTGTCGCAACTGAGCTAACCGCCGGAGTGAAGACGTGCCCACGACGGCCCCCTCGGGCAGGGTTTCCAACTGCTTGTCTTGATGCTTGGCGTGCACGACCAGGGCATCAGCGGGATCTTCCCGTTCCGTAATGCAGCCCAGCATGAGGCCCTCAGGCAGGCGAGTCGGCAAGTCTTTGAGAGAATGTACGGCAAAATCAATATTGCCCTGCAGCATGCCGTCTTCTAGTTCTTGGGTAAACAAGCCCTTGTCGCCAATTTTGGACAGCGACACGTCCAGTACCTTATCGCCTTGAGTATCCATAGTGGTGACTTCAAAAGTCACTTCAGGAAACTGTTTTTGCAATTCATCACGCACCCAGTGGGTTTGCACCAGGGCAAGTTGACTCTTGCGAGAACCAATGCGGATGGTACGAGTAGCGGTGGCGGTAGGCGTCGGAACCGTTGAAGTCATGGAAACTTATGGGCTTGCTAAAGTCGTCTAGGTATTGATATTGCGCAGAAAAACTGCAAGATCTTAAGACTACCGCAATTGTTTCCCCTTTCTGTTTTGGTAAGGGGGACTGTTAACGAACGTGAAGCTGCTCCCCGTTATGGTTAAACCATTTTCCTTATCTTGGCGTCACTGGTTGGTGGCGATCGCCCTGACCACTACCAGTTGGGCTACTCTACCCAAGCTCGTTTGGGCACAGCTCTCACCGGTCTTGATTGAGCAGTTCCTTGCCGACCCACAGTTCTCTGAACCTCGCGACCCTTTACTCCCCGACTTGCCTGTAGAACGCCCCCTCAGCCCCCTTGAGAAACTGGCCTTGGAAGCGGAACTCGACGAGCTAGCGATAGAAACGGAAGCCCGCTATCTGGAAGAGGGGGCTACGGAGTCCATATTTATCGACTGGATGCGGGAAGTCCGGTTGCGGCGCATTTTGGGCTACGGGGCCGAGTTGGCAGCGATACAGCGGGTGGGCTTGCGTATGTGGGAAAATTCACGAGCTGAAGAAATCCAGCTCTTGTCCCTGCGGCTACGAGAGATTCAGGCCGATCTATTGACGCAACAACCGCTCAATGCGGAATTGTTTGAAGAGGTCGTCGCCGCCTTTGAAGTGTTGCGCGATGTGGACTCAGCAGTCTCAGTGTATGAAACGTTGCTAGAGCGGGCCATCCAATTAGGCGATCGCGATGAGCAGCAGCGATTACTCGAAAACCTGGCCAGCCTGCGAGAAAATTGGTTTCGCTTTGAGCCAGCGGCAGTTACTTATCAGACCCTCCTCACGTATGCAGGGGATGATTTAGAGGAAATCGAGTACCTAAAAGGGATTATTCGAAATTACCAAGATCTGGAAAAGTTGCAAGCGGCCATTGAATTTCAGCGCCGCCTCGCTGGCAAATATGAGCAAACACTCCAACCGCAACTGATTCCTCCAGTGACATTGGCAATTGCCCGCAATTATCGCGACTTAGAGAGTCTAACAGATGCCCAAACGTTTTATTCCGCAACGTATTCGGGGGCACTGGCGCAGGGCCAAACCGAAGTCGCCAGCCAGGCGCTGCAAGACCTAGCTGCACTTTATCTAGAAGACGATCAGCCTGAAGATGTGTTGTACCTCTACGAACAACGCATAGCCGTGGAACAGTTGTCTTATAACGGCTATGGACTGATGCAGACCTTTGATAATTTAGGCCAGTTTTACGAAGCGCAAGATCTGCCTGACAATGCGATCGCTGCCTATAAAGAAGCGCTGATCATTGCTGAGCAGCTAAACTATCGCGATGCTTATTTCAAGCTGCGGCTACAAAGTCTCTTATATGCACAGGATCGCCTTGAAGTAACCCCGTTAGAGAAACACTTGGCTAATCCTGTCAGGGCTTTGCTTGATCCGAACCTGTGGATTGACAACAGCCGTCTTTAAAGCTGTTAGGGCACACGCCATCGACTAACCACAAAAGACCATTAGGCATGAATATCACCGCGCCCACATTCACAAGGCTGCTGCTCTTGCAAACTCTAAATTCTGCCGCTGATGGCAGTTTTGCCCTGCGCTGCAGTT
>CAZLYS010000635.1:0-3649 GCA_964563415.1 uncultured Halomicronema sp. | reverse complement strand
TGAGAGTTGCTGCAGTTGCAAATTGTCACCACGACCATCGACCTGCCACGCACCGTTCGCCAGACTAAAGTTGCTGTTAACCGTGCCCCCCGCGAGCGCGGCGGTAATATCGCCATCACCCCGTAGGCCAGCTAGGGAAAAATCATCGACACTGCCCCCGAGGCGCACATCACCACCCGCAGTTACCCCCTGTAACGAACTGTTGAAAAAGCCTAGCTGCAACCCTTGAGCTTGAATATCGGCAGTCCATTGACCTTGATTAAGCCGCCCTACCCCTGCGACAGTGCCGCCCGCGATCGTGGCCCGACGCAAAGTGAGGACATTTTGCGCCACCTCGGCAGTGCCCTCGGTGGGGTAGGTGCCGTTGGGCGCTTGCCAGGTAACGACGCCGTTCAAGTTATTGACCGGCCCGGCAATGTCAGCCTCTAAAGCGAGATTGCCAATTGAGACATCTTCAGGAAGACCGTATAGACGCGCGATCGCATCAGCTGGGAGATCACGACCAATGAGATCAAAATCTACAGTTACGGGGCGGCCAAACTGCAAGGCCCCATTACCGGTCAGTTCTCCGCCGGCCAAGGGGATAGCGGCCAAATCATCAAATTGAAGGCCCTCACGACTATAGGTGACTTGAGATGCTACCTCAGCAAATTCCACCTGGTCGATGCTGGCGGTATCGATGGTTGATACTAATCCAGTTACGGTTGGTCGGGCCAGCGGCCCTGTGATCTGGACATTCTGTGCTTGTAGAGTGCCCTCCATGTCAACGGGGTAGTTGAAGTTAAAGGTTTCGGCAATGCCCGCTAAGGTCACAGGGGCGATCGCCCCCGTCAGGTTGTACCCATTCCGCGGATCGATGGTGCCTCGGGCTTGGGCGCTGAGTTCGCCATAGGTCGCTGTGGTCTCTTCAAAGGCGACGCGGTTACCTTGAAAGCGAGCCTGAGTATTAATTTCAGAAAAGGGTGTGCTGAGTCGACCAACGAATAGTTCGCCATTTTCTAGACTCGCCGTACCGGTGAGTCGGGGCGCTTCAAACGGCACGAGTTCTGCTTCAACACTACCGTTCAGTACGCCTGCCGTCACAGAGAGAGGCAGCTCAATGGGGATACTCGCAAAGACAGTCGGAGACAAGGCCGCTAAGTCAATGGCTTGGGCCTGAACGGCGATGTTAGCCTCCAGCGAATCTAGCCAATTTTCTGGGGCGTCTTTACCGTAGTCGAGTTGCCGAATCACGCCATTAAGTTCTAAATCCCCAGCATTTTCGGGCCGAGCACTCATCTCCAGCGTAATTTCCTGGGCGTCTAGGCGGGTATTTTCGCCCTCACGGGGGCTCTCTACCTCCACTTTTTGCACTGAAACCGTACCGTTGATCTCGCTGATTGTCAGCGGTTGGGCCGAGTCGTCAGGGCCTAGATAGGGCAGCAAGACCACTTCGCTATCGGTAAAGCCGACCGTAGGGTTGACTTGAATGAAAGCATCGCCGTCATCATCGTCATCATCGTCATCCAGGTCAATATCGACATCTACCCAGTTGCCCTGTTCGTCTTGCTCAATATAGACCCGCACACCCATAAAGGTGATCTGGGGATTGACTTGACGCCGTAGTAGGGTGAGCGGGTTAAAGCGAACGGCAATCGTCTCGATAAACAGCGTATCGGGATCTGTAGCGGTCGCTGGCATGGCAGAAGCACCAAACTGTACCCCAGTGATTGAGACCCGCTCCACTTCACCCAGAGCCACGGGTCGGTCCAAGGCTTCCGAGAGGTATTCTGAGGCCCAGGGTGACAACTCCTCATGGGCAAAGTGCCAAGCCCACCAGGCACCGCCAGTTACCCCCACCGTCGCGATCGCCCCTATAGCTAACCTGGCCGAGGTCCAAAGACGTCGACGCTGGCGTTTGGGAGTCGATTTTGGCTCTGGGGGTGACCCGTTGCTCATGACCTACACACCTGTGATGCTGACCCACTTAACCCTGCTTAGGGAAGTCGTTTTAATCTATGCCACTTAACCCAATGCCAGTGACCCACTCGACATTACCAAGCTTGATGAAAATTTAGCAGCCTCTGGCATACAGGAACGGATAAATTTGCGGCGGTTCTGCATTGAAATAACCTGGCTGCCCATTAAGATACTTAAAATTAGCGATTATGGATGATAGACGGATTAAAGACTCATGCAAGTCTATGTGCTCTTGTTTAACGCGGGTACTGATAACGAGGGAATTCACTCGTTACAGGCCAATGGCCGCAATACCGTCCTGATGTTTGAAGATGAGGATGATGCCACCCGTTTTGGTCTGATGTTGGAGGCGCAGGATTTTCCGACCCCCGATGTGGAAGCGTTTGAGCAAGGCGAAATCGAAGAATTCTGCGAAGAAGCAGGCTTCGACTTAAAACTGATTCCAGCGGGGTCACTAATGGTACCGCCAGACAATACCGTGGAAGAGACAGACTGGAATATAGACGGCAACTATAGCGAAGAAGTGCCCCCCACTGCCGATGAATCGCGCTTGTCTAACGAAGAACTTGATGATATTCGCCAGCGGTTAGAGAAGCTGCTTTAACTGCTGTGTCCGACAACTCTGACTGGGAGTTGCTCCGTTTTGTTTTCGGATTCTCTGCTATGTACGAATTGAGAAAAGTCGGCACAGAGTCAGCAGATTCACTCGTTAAGCTGTGGACGACGACTTTTGAGCAAGCCTATCGCGATGTGCATACGGCAGGCAATATTCGAGCTTACTGCAGAGCTCACTACTCGCTTGAGGCGGCAATGACGGTCTTGTCGAGTGAGCAATTCGATTGCACAATTGCTTACGACAAAAACGTTCCAGTCGGGTATTGCCTGATTAACTACCAGGCCTGTCCTGCCCCGTTAGCAGGCACCTCCTGCGAATTGAAGCAGATATATATTTTGTCTAGCCAGTATGGCTCTGGTCTCGGTAGGTTGCTCTTTGAGCAGGCATTACAGTTGGCCCGACAAACTCGCCATCAATGGTTGTGGCTGTGTGTTTCCAATCTCAACGAAAGAGCCCAGAGGTTTTATCAGAAGCTCAATTTTGCGCCCATTGCACCAGGCCCCGTATTGAGAGTTGGTAGCGACCAATTGCCCTCCACCATTTTGGCTATGAGCATCGACGATTAAACTAGCCTGTAGATCCTTCCTACTAGGAGCAAAGCTGATGGCAACGTCGTCGCAACCGGCAGATGAGGGTTTGGTCAATCGCGGCCACCTCCTCACAGAACAAGCGAATCCGGTTAGTCAGCAACTCGACCAGCTTTCTCCTCTGGCCTTTGTGGACCTCGTCAATGCGGAAGACCAAAAGACCCTCAGCGCGATCGCGGGAGCCCGTGAAGATTTAGCTGCGGCGATCACCCTCATTGCGGACTCCCTGCGGCGTGGGGGACGTCTGTTTTACCTTGGGGCAGGCACCAGCGGTCGCCTCGGCGTGCTGGATGCGTCGGAGTGTCCCCCCACCTTTTGCACCTCGCCCGATTTAGTGCAGGGCATCATTGCCGGGGGGGCCGGAGCCCTTGTCCGCAGCTCTGAAGGGCTAGAGGATATTGCCGAAGATGGCGCGAATATCATCCATGAACACCACATTCACGAACATGATGTCGTGGTGGGCATTACTGCTGGTGGCACGACGCCC
>CAZLYS010000634.1:0-3649 GCA_964563415.1 uncultured Halomicronema sp. | reverse complement strand
CGGTCAGCGCCTGATGCAGCGTTTCCACATTCATCATGAAGCCAATACCGGGATAACTGCGCCCCTTGGGATCAAAGACGCCCAGTAAGTTGTCGTAGCGGCCACCTTTGCTCACCACTTGGCGTCCCTGAGGAGTGTTGGCCACCACCTCAAAGATAATGCCGGTGTAGTAATCAAAGGATTGAATTAAGCTCAAATCAAGAATGATGGGGGAACTCGTCTTCCCACTATCGAGTAGTTCCACCAGTGATTTGAGTTCGTTGACAATCGCTTGCTGATCAGGGGTTAGTGACAGTTGGCTGACAACTTGCAGTACGTCTTGGGGGCGCCCGCGTAAATCCATCATTTGCAATGCCCGCTGCCGCAGATCATCTGGCAGTTCCAATGCTTCTAAGGTAATGCGGTCGAGCTGAGAGATCGCGTCGCGCACAATGCCCCGTAGATCTTCAGGAAACGCTTGGAGCAGCGATCGGGTGAGATCGGCATTGCCTAAAATGAGTTGCCAGTCATTTAACTGGAGCGTTTCTACACAGCTCAGCAGCAATCGTAATGTCTCGGCATCGGCAAGGGCTCCCCTAATGCCCAACAGTTCAACCCCAGCTTGGTAGTATTCTCGTTGTCCAGTTTGAGAGCCTTTGGAAGCCCGGCTAAAGACATTCGCGGTGTAGTAGAGGCGTTGGGGATAGGTCACCTGAGCCATCCGGGTGACCGCCGCACGGGCGATCGATGCGGTCAGCTCGGGGCGTAATCCCAGCCGTTCTGGCCCGTCTCCTTGCAACTGAATTACCGAAGATTGAGCGATCGCGCCGCCCGCCATCAAGGTATCCAAGCTTTCCACCGTAGAGGTAATGATGCGGTGATACCCCCAGCGCTGAAACATCTCCTCTAAACGTCCCTCAATCCAATATTTTTGAGCAACATCTAGCGGTAGTAAATCGCGGGTTCCTGACGGTGGCTGATAACTCATTTATTTTTGCTTTCCTCCAAACAAGCCAAATAATCCCCCCTTTGACTTTGCCGAAGCACTCTTACTCTTGGAACTGCTAGGACGCGTCGTCTTTGGGGTCGCTGTCTGATTCAACTTGGTTTCTAACTCCAGGGCCAGCACATTATCGGGAGTAAACTCTAAAGCTCGCTTAAGGTGGATTTTAGCCATTTTGGGCTGCCCAGCTTGCAAGTAATAAGCCGCGAGTTGGGCATGGCATTGACCGTTGGTCGGGTGTGATTTAACCGCATCTCGCATTTCTAAAATGGCACGAGAATACTCTTTCTTTGCGGCAAATTCCGCTGCCCGCTTGTGATAACTCTCAATAATGGCTTCTCGTTGCTGCCGGGGAGAACGGGGCGGCGGTGCTGTTTTTTGACGAGCAGCGGCGGCGGCTGGTGTCGAGGCAGTTGTCGCCGCCGGTGAGGAACTAGCGGCGGCGCTGCCCCCGTTGCTGTCTGCGGTGCTCATCAGGTAGGCCAAATTGAGTTCGCTAATCTGGCCGATCATGTCCAGTACTTCCTCGATCGATTCATACTGAGAATCGGCCAGAGGTTTAAGGCTATTGGTATAAACCGAGAGGGCGTTATTGCTTTTCGCAATGGCTTTAGCGGCATCTGATTGTAACTCTACCGAGGCTTCTTGGCTCAAGCGTTTGCCTCGCAGCCGTAGCACGATCAAATGCTCTGCCATGGCCTTTTCCTGGGTGAGCGTTTCATAGGCTGGGTTAACCATTTTAGAGAGCAGCTCATTAGCCTTTTGCCGCTCTCCATCACTGCTCTCTCGCAAGCTGTCAGGGTGTAGCTTACGGGCAATCTTGAGATAGCGCTTACGAATGGCTTTGGCATCAGCATCTAAGGACACCCCCAAGATGGCGTGATGGTCAGTAAGGTCAAATTGAAACAACCCTTGATCTATATTCATAGCTGTTGACTTTTCCCTTGCCTGATGAGGCATTCTCCTGATTTCTTACTGCAATGCCGCGCGTGCTTTGAGATGGGAACATCCCCTTCACCCTGAAGATTAATGCTTGTGAGAGCGGACGAATGACTGCTCTGATCAAACAATGTGATGCATTATGATTCAGCGATCGCAATCGGCTGAAAATTCTCTAAAGGTTTCACTTGTTTTAACACTTGGCTAAGAATAGTGTGGATTCGATTATTTGTCGCCAAGATGCGCCCAGACTGAATGTCGAAGGCAGTTTCATCATAGGCGGTGACATAGCCACCGGCCTCTTCAACGAGAATGACACCAGCCGCCATATCCCAGGGGGAAAGGCCCCGTTCCCAATAGCCATCAAGCCGACCACAGGCGACATAGGCCAAATCTAGCGAGGCCGCACCACCGCGTCTCACGCCTTGAGTCAAATGAGTCAGATGGCAAAATTCAGCATAGTTGTTATCGACCCGCTCGTGACGATCGTAAGCAAATCCGGTCACGAGTAAACTGTCTGTCAGTTTATCGGTCGTCGAAACACGAATAGAGCGACGATTAAGAGTTGCGCCCTGCCCTTTAGCGGCCCGGAAAAGGTCTTCGCGGAACGGATCAAATACGGCCCCTACGACGGGCCGACCCTCAATTAGCAGGCCGACAGAAACGGCAGAGAAAGGATACTGATGGGTATAGTTTGTCGTGCCATCTAGCGGGTCAATCGCCCAGAGGAAGTGGCTGTCGGTGGTTGTGCCGAGACTGCCAGATTCTTCCGCCAAAATGGGATGATCGGGTAAATGGCGCGTCAAAACGTCGAGCACGACCGCCTCCGCCGCTTTATCGGCTTCTGTGACGAGGTCGCCGGGGCGACCTTTTTTTTCAATGTGCTCCAGCTTGCCCCAATAGGTTTGCAATACGGCACCAGCGGCCAGAGCAGCTTCGGTTGCTACCTCTAAATAACGCTGCAAATCTCGCTCACTAACGGCAGTCATACCCTTTCCTTATGCTGGCCATTCATAGTTTAAAGGGAATGCGATCGCTCACGAAAGCTCTTCGCCGTTTCTCGTAGAGGATTTGCCGGATCCCAAATGCCTAAACCAAGAATACGAGCCTGTTCTTGGGCATACAGTAACTCTTGATAGTATGGGCTGAACTGGTCAGTCGGGTCAGCCAGATACGTGCATCCCGCTGCTAGGGAATCAGCATTAATCGAGTCACGATTGAGCCAGCCGTAGGCCCAGAGGCGGTTATAAGCATCCGGTTTACCGTCCACGAGTTCTAGACGAATGATCTCATTAGACAAATTGCTGAGGCAGTCTCGAGACTGTGGTCCCCACGGTACTTGCTCGCGATCAGGCGCTTCAATGGCTGCCAGACGAATGGTTGATACGGGCGCGATGGGGGTGAGCTCAAACAGCAGTTCTAGAGTATTACCACTTTTGGCGTAATCGACCGTAGCGGTCAGCGGAACAGGGGCTGCAGGAGCCCAGCGACTGAGTAAGACAATGAGCACAATTATCACTAAACCGATCAGCGATCGCCCCCCAACCCGAAGTAAAAAAGTGCCCATGCTGCCCCTGTGGAAAACTGCTTGCAACGATCATTGGCAGATCATCTTACGCAGTATGCCCGCTGCACCCCTCTAATCGTCTTCTAGCGGTAACCCAAACTGGACTTTACCCTTGCCAAAGTAGCGTCCAAATTGGAGTTCGTAGACCTCGTCTTCGTCTT
>CAZLYS010000633.1:0-3651 GCA_964563415.1 uncultured Halomicronema sp. | reverse complement strand
GCGGGCATCTTGCCCGCGGCCTCAAATGCCGGATTCATACTTCGATTCAGCAATGTTCCAACCCTGAAAAAGTGCTCTACTTACTCTGCTGCTGCAATCACGGGAATGAGAGGAGCCTTTTCCTCCGTACTACTAGCTCGAAGATTGTCGCGTGAGCAAAGTTCTCTAACCAAGGCAAAAGCGTTATTGGGTACACAGTTTGCCATCTTCAATATGCAGGTGGCGCTCGGCAATATCGAGAATGCGGTCGTCATGGGTGACCAGCAACACCGTGCAGTGCTGCTGGTGAGCGAGTTGTTGGATCAGGTTCACCACATCGCGACCGGAATGACTATCGAGGGAGGCGGTCGGTTCGTCAGCGAGCACGATTTTGGGTTGTGAAACCAAGGCGCGGGCGATCGCCGCCCGCTGTTTTTGTCCTCCTGAGAGTTGGTTGGGATATTTATAGCTATGGTCTCCTAGCCCCACTGCTGACAGCATGGCGTGCGATCGCTCACGTCGCTCTTTTGCAGAAAGCTTATGCAGCTTCAGGGCCATCTCCACATTTTCGGCGGCGGTTAAACAATCCAGCAGGTTGTGAGACTGAAAGATAAACCCAATTTGATTGCGTAATTTGACGAGCCGCCGTTTCTTAACCCCCCTCAGTTCTTGATTGAGAATCTGTAAACTCCCTTCTTGCACTGATCGCAGTGCCCCCATCAGCGTGAGTAAGGTGGTCTTGCCGCTGCCCGAAGGACCGGTGAGCAGTACAATTTCGCCTGGATAAAGCGCTAGGTTAATGTCACTCAAGACAGTGCGGCGTAGGCTGCCCTTGCCGAAGGCGTAGGTGAGGTGGGCGATGGTGACGGTTGGGTGCATGGTGGGTGGATGGGTGAGGAGTGATGGGGTGTGAGGGTGGATGGGGAAAGGTAACAGGCAATAGGTAACAGGTAACAGGAAGAAACCAAGAACCAAGGACTAAAATCTGTTTCCTGTTCCCTGTTACCTGATTACAAAGAACCAGGCACCTAAAACACGTCAGCGGGGTCAGCAGATTGCAGGCGGCGGATGGCGATCGCTCCAGATGCGCCACACATCACCAGGGTTAGCACAAACACTTGTAAGGCAACGGCTCCCTTCATCGCGAGGGGAATCCGGGTCATGGCGGTGAGTACTTGATACAGTCCCACTGAGGCAGTAAATCCTGGGATGAAGCCCAAAACCGCAAGCAGCATCGCTTCCATGAGCACGACTCGCAGCAGCGCGCCATCGCTGTAGCCCATCGCTTTGAGGGTGGCGTATTCGGGCAGGTGGTCGCTGATGTCGGTGTAGAGCACTTGATACACAATGACGATGCCGACAACAAAACCGACGGTACTGCCAAAACCAAAAATAATACCTATGGGATCGCTAGCCGTAAAGCGCTGTTCTTTGGCAATTAGCTCCTCTTGAGTGAGCACTTCGACGGTTTCGGGCAGATGGGCCTGCAATTGGGCTTGCACAGCGGCGCGATCGCTACCTGGTTCCAGCGTCAGCACCCCTAAAGTGACTTGCTTCAGACTGTTGTTGCCATACCAGCGGGTATAGGTCAGGTCACTCATAACCACGGTGCCTTTTTCGATCACGGTGCTGCCCAAACTAAACAGACCCACAACGGTCACACGCCGACGCGCCATCAGGGTTTGGACGTTTCCGGTTTCGGCCCACTGCTGGGAAATGTCGCCCAAAGAGGGCTGGGAGAGTTCATCAAAAAGTACGGTTTGGGGGGTGCTGAGGCGATCAAGTTGCGCATTTACCGTCGGTAAATCCAGCACGGGCTGAGCCGGATTAAAGGCAATCACCCGCACCTGAGTCCCAAAGACATCGCCGTCCTCCCCCGGCTCAACGGCCGTATCCAGTTGCTCGGGGTTTGTCCAGTTCGCCAGATTCAAATACAGCGGCGCTGCGGCCGCCACTCCGTCCACTGCATTGGCTTGCAATAGATAGGCTCGTGGCAAGGTAGATGGAAAGCGTAGGGTAGGACTAAAAGACGACATCAAAAACAGGTCGCCCCGCAGGTTTTCGTGCAGAGTGGTGGTGCCGTCTGAGATCAGCGCCTCTAACCCCAGCATGGTGAACATGAGAATGTTGGCAAAGCTCACACCGGTCAGTGCCACTGCCAGACGCACCTTTTGGTGAGAAAGCTGTGCCCAAGCGAGCGGTTTAGGCAGCCGTGAGAAGAAGGGTTTGAACATGATCTCTCTTGGCAACTACAACAAATTCAAACTAGCCAAGCATCGTTGAGTAATGGCTTGCCGGGCTGGCAGGTCAGATTCATCTTGAATATCGATGTTGGTGGCAAAGAAATAAACATTGTCATTTTGTTCTAGATAGCCGACATACCAACCTACGTTGCTAGCCAATGCCCAACCCGTTTTTGCTCGCATGGTATAGTCTGGCGTTTGTTCCACAATCATGATGTCTTTAACGATCGCGATCGTGCTTTCGGAGAAGGGCAATTCGTTCTTATACAAACGCTGTAAAAACTGAATTTGTTCCTGGGGAGTAATGCGAAAGTCTCCAGTCAGCCAGAAAGTGTCAATATCTTCAGCACTGCCGATATTTCCATTGCCATAGCCGATATTGGCAACCCATTCTTGCATCCGTTCGTGGCCAATGCGGCGAGCCAAAACCTGATAGAACCAGACTGCTGAAAATCTAAAGGCCAATCGAATATTGAGGTCTTGGTTCCAAACTGGGTAGCTTCTCACAATTCCATCCCAAGTCAAAACAGATACTTCGCTCTCAATGACTCTGTTCTCTAGAGCAATCAGTGAATTAGGGATTTTGAAGGTTGAAGCAGGTAGGAAAGGGGTGGTGTTACGCTCAGAATTATATTCATATGTGAGGTTCTGATTGAGATCGAAAATTAAAATAGAACCTTCAATATTTAAGTCTTCAAAATGTTCAGAGAAATGAGTATTATCATGATCATTCGTTTGTAAAGTACTAGGATTCAAAACTTGAAGCCTGGCTTTAGCGGGAATAATTTTCCCAGGAAAGTAAATACAACATCCACTCAGGATTATTAGGCTTGTTAGACGAACTACTTTGTTCATTTTTGAGATCGAATCCATTTTGGGATCTATTAATGCTGCGAGGATTTTAGACTAATCCCCAACGTCTTGAAGGCTGGAACGCCACCGCGAACTATTGCCTGTCCGCCAGACCGCAAAATAGCGACTTTAACTGTCTGCCGCTACCTCATCTTTAATGGCGATCGCCACCCGTACCTGCATTCCTGTTAGGGCGGCTACAGCCTTGCTAGCCGCGTCATCCAGACGCACTTTGACCGTAACTACACGGGCGTTGACATCCTGAGTGGGATCGGCTTCACCTTCACCAAAACTGGCAGTGCCGATTTGCAACCCGATTTGGTCAACAGTGCCGGTTAGTTCCTGGGCGGTGCCGCCGTATTCGCTAGTGACGGTGACCGCTTGGCCAAGGCTGACCTGGCGAATATCGGTTTCGTAGACTTCTGCGAGCACCATCATCTGGTCAGTTTTAGCCAGCTCCACGATGCCCTCCTGAGTATTGACCTGCTCGCCCACCTGGGTGTTGATTTTAAGGATCTGCCCCGCCACGGGAGCGCGAACCATCACGTCATCTAAATCCGCTTGTCGCTGAGCGACC
>CAZLYS010000632.1:0-3654 GCA_964563415.1 uncultured Halomicronema sp. | reverse complement strand
CGCCTGAATCCGCAGTATCGTAATTTCGATAATCAGCGCACCTTGACGGGATACATCGCCACTAACACGGTCAGTTTTGAAGTGCCCATCGACACCGTGGGGGCTCTTTTGGATGCTGCTGTGACCGCTGGAGCAACCCGAATTCAAGGGGTGAGCTTTCGAGCCAGTGATACGGCGATCGCTGACGCTCGTGATGTGGCGCTGAGAAATGCCGTCGCTGACGCCCAAAGACAAGCCCAAACCGTTCTCGGCACCCTTAACTTCCAGTCCGAAGAAGTTGTCGGCATTCAGATTAACGGGGCAGTGCCGCCGATTCCCTTGCCCGAGGCGCGCTTGGCGCAATTAGCAGATGCGGCTCCCATCTCGACCCCAGTGATTGGCGGCGAACAAACGGTGAACGCGACTGTAACGTTGCAAATTCGTTATTGACGTCACAGTCAGGCATCCATGTTGGTGAGAACGCACTGCTGGCTATCCTCGAAGGCAGACTCTATAATCGCCTTCTGGATTCACGCCATTGAGCAGGTGTTATGGTTCACCCCCGGTTGCAGCACATTCGCATTGTTTTAGTGGAACCAGCCGGAGCGCTGAATGTGGGAGCAGCCGCTCGGGTAATGGCCAATATGGGACTATCGCAACTGGTACTGGTCAACCCCCACTGTGATCCCCACGGAGAAGAGGCACACCGGATGGCGGTGCATGCGAGGGATGTTTTGGCAAGCGCGACAACAGTTTCCACTTTGCCCGAAGCGCTGGTTGACTGCAGGCGCGCGATCGCGACCACCTCCCGAGATCGGGCCCTTGATACCGAGATGGAACTACCCGAAGTGGCGTTGCCTTGGCTACTGTCTCCAGTCTCGGTTGAAGAACCTCTACCAGCGGCTCTGATTTTTGGCCCTGAAGATCGGGGACTCAGCAATGAAGAGTTGAACTATACCCAGCGGTTCGTACGCATTCCAAGTGATGCCAGCTATACCTCCTTAAATCTGGCCCAAGCGATCGCGGTGTGCTGCTATGAGTTGACCCGAGCCGTTGCCTCCCGCCAAGTACCCATTGCGCAGTCCAGCCTGCCCCAAACCGTCACCGCTACTGCCCCTCTCGAACAATTAGAAGGTTTTCATCAACATTTAGAAGCCGTTTTACTAAAGATCGGCTATCTTTATCCCCACACGGCAGCAAGCCGGATGGAAAAATTGCGGCGTTTCTTCGTCCGGGCTACGCCGACTTCTCAAGAGTTGGCTATGCTTAGGGGGATTTTGCGGCAGACCGAGTGGGCCCTCACCCAGGCCGAGCACTTACCGCCTGCTATGCCTGAACTCAATACCCAGGATTCGCCGCCGGACTAGGGCAATACCAACGAAGCATCATGGCAGACAACAACCATCAGTCAAATAATGGCCAGGCTCCCTTTCGGCGTTATGAACCCCCAGTCGGTTCGGGTGCTCCAAATCGCCCACTGATGCCATTGACACCGCCGCCATTAACCGCGCCAGGCGGGGGCACAGCGACTACATCACGCAGTGCAAAACGTCGTCAGCGTAATGCCCGCAATCGCTGGCGACAGTGGATTCAGCCGCTGGCCTCCAAGTCAGACCGTGCAACAGCGAGATCGGCCAAACCGCGTTCTGATGCGTCGTCGCCAAGAGCCAATACCGACGCCACGCGGCATGATGCCCCGCCTCGTATTAAGACTCCGATGCCCTCATTGGTGCAGGAGCAAAAGTCTCAGCCTGCGCGCCCTGATGTAGCCCATGCTTACACGCCTTATCCAGCAGATGTGTCAACGGTAGCCCCTCGCCCGCCGGGCACACCAGTGCAAGCTGTCAATCCAGTGCGATCGCGCCGACATAACCCGCCAGGTGTGCGGAATAAAGTCACCCCACTGCAACGATCATCTGCAGGAACAAGCTCTGCTACTTACACCACAAAGGGTGCGAAGCCCCGTAAGCTCAAGCCTCGTCGGCCTACCCGCAAGACCCCGCAGCCGGTACTGTACGGAATTCGCTTGCTAATTTTGGGCACAGGAATCGCCGCGATCGTCGGTACGGTGCTGTCTTCCTTGAATTCTGATAACCAAGCAGCGCGTACTGAGACTACCAGCCCCACCCCCACCGAAACGGCAACTCGTTCTAGCACGGATCCTGATACCCTTAGTCAGTCTTTGCCACTAGCCGATGAATTAGTCTCTGTGGAAACTGATTTGGTGGCCTTGGAAACGATGACCCCTGGGCTCACACAATCTGTCTTTTTCTACGATCTGGATACTGGTAACTACATCGACCTCAATGGCACGGAGCCCATCGCTGCTGCGAGTACAGTTAAGGTGCCGATTTTGGTCGCTTTTTTGCAGGCGGTGGATGCCGGAACGGTGCGATTAGATGAGGCTGTTACCCTGCGAGAAGATTTGCTGGCAGGCGGCTCTGGTGATTTCCAAACCCAAGAAATTGGGAGTCAGTTCACCGCGTTAGAAGCGGCAACTGCGATGATTGTGAATAGCGACAACACCGCCACGAACATGGTCATTGAACTGCTCGGCGGCCTTGAGACCCTCAATCAGCAGTTTATAAATTGGGGGTTAACGGCAACGACCCTCCGTAATTTGTTGCCCGACTTAGACGGCACGAATACGACGAGTTCGGCGGATCTGGTACGGGTGATGACATTAGTCGACCAAGGTGACTTGTTGAGTCGACGATCTCGCGATCGCCTGTTGAGCATCATGCAGCGCACCTATAATCGCTCCTTAATTCCCGATGGGTTAGCGGATGAATCAGCTCTGACCTACAACAAAACGGGTGACATCGGGACGTTATTAGGGGACGTTGCCCTGGTAGATACAGTGAACGGCAATCGGTACCTTTTGAGCGTTTTAGTTGATCGCCCCTTTAACGATGGCCGAGCCAACGAATTAGTGCGTCGCGTTGCTGGCCGAGTGCATGAAGAAATGAACCAGCCCGTAAGTCCGGTGGGCAGTGGTTTCCCTTCAGAATCCAGTCCTGGCAGTACTCCAGAAGCTGGAACGACGAGTGAAGAGTCCGCTTCGCCAGCTCCAGAACCGGCCACTTCTGCAGAGCCAGAATCTTATGTGGAGCCGGAGACGCCGCTTGCTAGCCCAGAGTTACCACCGGGTTAAGGCCATAGCATCTGGTTACGAAGCGGAGTTCTAAGAGGACGTTTGAAAAGTTTGAGGTTACGCCAAACGCTGGAGCATGAGGCGAATCATGGCCAGATAGATGAAAGTCTCCAAGGTTTCAGGCAGTCCTTCGTAATCTATGCTTAAACGCCGACACCCGTTCAACCAGCCAAAGGTCCGCTCGACAATCCAACGCTTGACAAGACACGAACCCCCCGCTGACTATCGCTGCGAATCACTGCTTCGAGCAGCCAACCGTCAGTGTCAAAGACCGATTGGACAAAGGCTTTCCCCCCGATAAGTGCCATCGGTATAAATCAGCCACAACCGCTTGCGCCCTGGACGTTTTCGTTTGAGCCTGGCAAAGAGGGCTTGGGCACCGGCTGGGTCAGACACATTGGCCGCGGTCACGACCACCATGAGCCCTAGCCCGAAGGTATCCACGAGTAAATGGCGCTTGCGCCCCTTGATTAATCGGCGTAAACCCCCAGCTTTGCTGGGGGACTCGTCCAGTTTGACAG
>CAZLYS010000631.1:0-3667 GCA_964563415.1 uncultured Halomicronema sp. | reverse complement strand
CTATAGACTTCTATGCCCTCTTCATAGCTATTACCTCCGAATGTATGGTTAAAGCTTCTGACTTCCTGCAGCTTCTCTTCTAATGGGCATATCTGAAGGATACGCTCAAGCTGGTATTTAACTTCGTCAGCCTGAGATTTGTGTACATAGAAGTCAAGCTCTTGACATATTCTTCTCATACCCCGACTGGAGACAAATAGCTCTAAGCTACTTGTCTCCAAGAAAAAGTCCCAAAGCCGATTCATTTGTCTTGTAGGCTGTTCAGGTCCAAACTCAAGCAAAAGATTGAGAATAATCCGGTAATGAATGAAGATTCTCATGAACTCCCCTCATAGGTAGACTTTTCTAAAAGGCACCCATTATTGCTCGCTACTCCTTAAATGCTGTTGAGAATATTGAGCTAGATAGTCGAGTCGGCAGCCATGCTTGAGAAGTAATTATCTCACTTCACTTGAGAAGACAGTCTTTTTTCACTACGCCCTACTTCTTTTATTTGTACGACTAACGATCGATTTTTTCGTAGGCACCGGTGGGGCGGAAAAAGACAAAGGATCTTCTTTAAGCTTTTGTCCGGCCCTCATCAACGACATGATTTCTGAAAATTTACCTCCTTCTGCTGTAATTACCTCAAGATTTTCTACATTGATTTCGGATTCTTCTACAGACTCTTCTTTTTGTCTCTCCTCAAGAAGACGTACCATTTCATCAAGTTTTTTTTGGTTTGAGAATTTTGGAATGTAGCTCAATAAATCTTCTGGAGCACAGTCGAGAGTGGCACATAGCCTAATTAAGCGGTCCAACCATTCAACACCACTTCGACCTCGCTCCCAATTGGCGATTGTTGTCTCAGTCACGCCAACTTGCTGAGCTAACTCAAGCTGGGTTAGACCTTTCTGGTCTCGCAACTTTGCAATTCTGGGTTGATACTCCCAATGCATACAAACCTCGTTGACTTCCTATATCGAGGAGTCAATACTAGCATCCTTTGCATAAAGGAACTTACATAAATTATATAGCCCAATAAAGTTTTCATGTGGTTTTTTGTGAAAATTATGTTACCTAACGATTTAACCCTAAAGAAATTTAGGTAAAATATGTTATGCTTTATTGCATGGTGAGTTTCTTGCCTTTGTTCTCTGAGTAAGGATTGCCTTATGTTGATTTCAGATCGGCCAGTTGGGCAGGTATGCCCTCGTTGTGGAAAGGAAACAATCGTTTTGCATGGAAACAGCACTTATGTTTGTTTGGATCGCCAATGCGGTTTCCGTCATGATGTTTCTGATGATGTGAGTAGGGGAGGAGCCTTAGGGGGGTTCTTGGGAACTGTTCTCGGTATTACCGTAGTGGTGGCCCTGCTGTAAAACTCATGCCCATATCGATCGAAAGCTCGCTTGAACTCTAGGCGAGCTTTTTTGTGGCATCTCTGATTTGTATTTGTAGGAGGGACTAGCGTTGCCGATTTTCAGAATGAATAATTTAAGATGCTGATATGTCTTTGCTTCACAGCTTGCCAAGCCGATTTAGTTAAGGACTCAGTTTTACACTGAGCTAGGAGATTGCGTTCTCCCGATTAATGGCGGCAAGACTGGCAGGCCCATTGGCATGAAGAAGTTGTTGCCTTGCAAACCGAGGAAAGCCGATTTCATTCCGCTACTGTAGAGATCTGTTTCCTAAGATAAATAGCAAGCCAACTCTTTATTGGGATCTGACAATCGATATCAGCCCTTGAGATATCGATCGAACCAGCGCAGTTGTTCCCACAGCACATGCTCAATACTCTCGCGAGCCCGATAGCCGTGGTCTTCAAAGGGCAGTAAGACCAGGCGAGCTGTGCCCCCCGAGCCCCGCACTGCCTCATAAAACACCTGTGACTGAGCCGTGAGCGTACCAGGGTTGGCATCGTCATTGCCGTGGATAATCAACACCGGTTCATTCACCTGATCGGCAAAAAATGTGGGTGACACCTGGATGTAAACATCCTGCGCTTCAAACAGAGAACGCCGCTCAGCTTGGAAGCCAAACGGCTGATTCGTTTTATTGTATGACCCGCTGCGGGCAATCCCGGCTCGAAACAAATCGGTATGGGCTAGTAGATTCGCCACCATGAGGCCCCCGTGGCTGTGGCCAATAATGCCAATCCGCTCTGGATCGGCGACCCCCATGTCCACCGCCTTCGCCACTGCCGCCTCGGCATCCGCCACGAGCTGCGGCACAAACGTATCGTAGGCCGTCTCGGGATCCCCCAGCATCGGCATCGCGGTCTGGTCTAGCACGGCATATCCCTGCAGCAAGAAGAATAGCGGCGATGCCCCATACAGTCGCATAAAGCGCTGCTCTGAGCCCGAAACCTGCCCTGCCGTGGTGGCATCGGAATATTCCAGGGGGTAGGCATAAAGCACCGTCGGCAAGGGCGTTCCGGCTTGATAGCCCGGCGGCAAATACAGGTGAAAGCTCAGGGGTACCCCATCGGCCCGCTCGTAGCGCACGATGCGTTTCTCAATCTGGCGGAGTTGTGGCGTGGGGTCGACAAACTGGGTAATCGGCTGCTGGCTAAAGGTTCGAGTCGCTTCGCCCGCCGCAGTTGTCACCGCGCCGTCAAAGGTGCCCAGATAGTAATTGGGCACGTCATCCGCCGACTCGGAGCGCAATACAAAGCGCGACTCATTCTCAGCAAAGGCCACAAAAGACTCATAGCGGTCGGGAGCACTGCGAAACAGGCGCTCGGTTTCCCCCGTGGTCAGATCTCGCAAATCTAAGAAGGGGCGATCGCCCTGCTCAGTGGCCCCATTGCCGCTGAAATACACTGCATTCTCCTTTTGATGTAACACCCAACGACCATTGGGCAATACTCGGAACTGGGGCGAACCCGGATTGCCGTAGCGATCGTCTTCATTCAGGTCAAACCAGCGCCGCGCCGTGCCTTGGTCAACATCGATCAGCCAAACATAGCGCCAGCGGCGAATACGTTCCCGCTCCGTCAGCATCAGGGTACTGCCATCCGCCGTCCAGCCATTGCGCCAGGGTTGGATGCGGTGTTCAGCCTGGAAAACGACTTGTGGCTCAGCGGTAAAGGGGGCTGCTAACTGCATCAACTGATCGCGATGCGATACCTCAGCAACCGGGTTGCCGCCGTCTAAGGCTTCCACCCAAAAGAGCGTGTGCGGGGCTGTGGGACGCCAGGCCACGGAACGGGGACCGACCGGCACCCCATGCACCGGCACGGCATCGGCGATCGGCAAAGACGCGATCGCCGCCACGCGTTTGCCTTCCTCATTCCACAATTCGATCTCACTGGCAAAGCGCCGCCAAGTAACTTCGTGCGACCAAGGTGGCACCAACCGTTGAACCAGCAGATACTCCCCAGAAGGCGAAAACTGGGCCATTGAGTAGAGTGCTGGTGCCCCCACCACCTCGATCTGGCGCGTAGTGGGGTCCAAAATCACCAACTCAGCGGTGGCGTAGTACTCAAAAAGCGCATCATCGTGAGCCGTTTCGAGCAGATTGCGAGCCTCGTAGGTTGATCGGGCCGTTGCTCCCACCCCTTCGAGAATGTCTGGCCCGACGGGAATGACCGGCGCGGCGGGTGCGGTTCCTCGCTGAGGAATCCGCCGTAGCAGGAGCCGTTGCTGGTCGGCATGGCCCGGCACTCGGCGCGGCAGCCGTTGGA
>CAZLYS010000630.1:0-3677 GCA_964563415.1 uncultured Halomicronema sp. | reverse complement strand
CAGGACTATTTGTTACCCGCCATTGAGCAGCCGTTGGTACTGGGGTTGGATGAGGTGGATGAGGTGTTTCGGTATCCGGCGATCGCTGACGACTTTTTTGGTCTGCTCAGAGCCTGGTATGAAGAAGCGAACTATGGCAGTGGTGACAGTGAGATTTGGGAGCGCTTGCGGCTGGTGGTGGTGCATTCTACCGAGGTTTATCTCCCCCTTGATGTGAATCAGTCGCCTTTTAACGTGGGGTTGCCGATTGAACTCAAGGAATTTACCCCAGCGCAAGTTACCGATCTCGTCAGTCGTTATCCTCTGAGTCTCACACCCAACGACATGGCAACGCTGATGCAATTAGTGGGGGGACATCCTTATTTGTTGCAATTGGCGCTCTATTACCTAGCGCAGCAGCAACTTACCCTGACGGAATTGTGTGCCACCGGCCCCACAGAAGCCGGCATCTATGGCGACCATCTGCGACGGCATCTCGCCGCTTTAGAGCAAACACCCTCCCTGGCCCGCGCCTATCGGGCGGTTTTGGATGCGGCGCAACCCTTGCAGTTGGGATCTGAGCAAACCTTTAAGCTCCACAGTTTGGGGCTTGTGCATTTGCGGGGCAATGGCGTGGTGCCCAGTTTTGAACTCTATCGACGCTACTTTAGCGATCGCCTCCACATTCCTTAGATACCGCTTTGACCGTCAGCCTTTTTGCCTGTCGTTTGTCGCTTCCTTGAGGCCTTTAGTCATGACGACAACATCTATCTATCACTACAAAGTTGGGGGCCATTTGCCCCTGGGTAACCCGAGCTACGTTACGCGCCAAGCCGACCATGACCTATACACAGCGCTGCAACAGGGAGAGTTTTGCTATGTGCTCAACTCTCGTCAGATGGGCAAAACCAGCCTACGAGTGCGGACACAGGCACAGTTAGTCAAAACGGGCGTGCAATGCGCAGCCATTGATCTGACCAGTATCGGCAGCCGCGATATCACGCGCGATCAGTGGTACGCGGGTCTGAGCCGTCGGCTTGTCAGCAGCTTTCATCTACCGATTTCGCTGCGTAGTTGGCTCAAAGACCGGCAGTATTTATCCCCTGCCGATCGCCTTTGGGAGCTGATCGAGTCAGTTTTACTGGTCGAAGTGAGATCGCCCATTGTCATCTTCATTGATGAAATTGACAGCGTCCGCAGTTTACCGTTTGCCTGGGATGATTTTCTAACGTTTATTCGCGCCTGCGATCAGTATGAGCGGCTGACCTTTGCACTGTTGGGAGTGACGACGCCAGCGGATCTGATTCAAGCGCCCCACTGCCCGCCCTTTAATTTGGGGCACCCGATTGATCTACAAGGGTTCCAACTGGCCGAAGCGGAACCGCTCGTGCAGGGATTGCAGGGCATTGTGCAGCATCCCGAAGCAGTACTCGCCAGCATTTTAGATTGGACGGGGGGGCAACCCTTTCTCACCCAAAAACTGTGTCAACTTGTGGTGAGTCAATCCCCGACAATTTGGGATCAGGCTCCCGATGAACTGATTGCCGAGTTGGTGCATCATCACCTGATTGACAATTGGGAATCGAAGGACGAACCGCCGCATCTCAAGGTGATTCGCGATCGCCTCTTGCATTTTGAAGCACGGACTGGCCCAATTTTGCAACTTTACAAAAAGATTCTGGAACAGGGGGCCGTTCCTGCCGACAACAGTCAGGACCAACTGAAGCTGCAAATGGCGGGCATCGTGGTGCGTCGGGAGGGCAAGCTGCAACTCTACAACCAACTGTATCGAGTCGTCTTTAATCTGAATTGGGTTCAGGGCATCTTGTCAGGCCTGCAAGCGGACTTTATTGAGGTAGTGGCGAGGCAAGAGCAAAAGCTACTGTCGATGCTGAGCCTGATGGAAGGGCAGGGATTTGACTACATTCTCGACGAGATTTTGGGCTCCATTGTGGTGAAGCTGGGGGAAATGCTCAGTGTTGACTGCGTCACCATTCGCTTCATCGACCAAGACAAGAATGAGATGTGGTCCATCGTGGCCCGCAGTGGCTATTTGCAATACCCCGAAATTGAGATTCTCAGCAACGAACAATCGCAAGGACGCATTACCGAGTTTCAAACCGGGGCAGCCAATGCTACCGATGACGCCGACACTTACCCGATTTATCACGAATTCTTTTTGCCGGTCATGACGCAAAATCAAATGCCGGTGGCCTTTGTGCATGTGGCGAATAAGATTCAGCCCTCTTTGGGGGGAGAGCGATCGCTCGAAGAACGGCTCAACCCCATGGGGTTGACGCCGACGGATAAACAACAATTGCAGGAGTATGTCCTCCCGATTCAACGGGTATTAGAACGGTGCCAGTACTGCTATCAATTGACGCAGCGACTGCAAGCTTCCGAAGCCTTAAACGAAGCCGCCAACACGATTTCCCAGAACAGCCTGGATTCGGATGCAATCATTCAGCGGGTGATGGATGCGGCGAAAAAACTCATGAATGCTGATCGCAGTACCCTCTGGTTGTTAGACCCTGAGCGCCAAGAAATCTGGACTCGCATGTTATCGGCATCTGGGGAATCTAGGGAAATCCGGCGGCAAGTGGGGCAAGGATATGTAGGGCAGGTCGCGGCCACTCAGCAGCCCCTCAACATTCCGTTTGACCTCTACGAGCATCCTGATTCAACCACGGCTTACCAAACCGATCAGGAAACCGGATATCGCACCTGCAGCATTTTGTGTATGCCCGTATTCAGCCCTGAAGGGCAACTATTAGGCGTTACTCAACTGGTGAATAAACGCCGGTTGGGAAATTTCCCCGACTATGATCCGCGCCAATGGCCAGCCGCACCAGACTGCTTTCAAGCCAGCTTTGATGCGGGTAGTCAGCGGCATATGGAGGTATTTAATGCACAGGTCGGTATCGCCATCAGCAACGCCCAACAGATTGCCACTCTCAAAAATCAAGCCGGTAGCAATGCCTCCAGCATTGTGAACCGCACCTTGAATCTTTTAAATCGCGTGATGGATTCGCAGGGGTTTGATGAGGTTCTAGATGTCACGCTGCATTCCATCACGCTCAAATTAGGGCAGGCCGTTCGTGCTGAGCGCACCACCATCTTTTTATTAGACCAAGATAATCAGGAGTTCTGGTCAATCATCGCCGAATCGGGGGACGAGAAGCGCGCCTTAGAAATTCGGGTGCCGATGTCCCAGGGCATTGTGGGCGAAGTGGCGGCCCGCAAGCAACCCATCAATATTCCCTTTGATTTTTATGATGATCCGCGATCGGATTTTGCCCAGCAGGAGGATGCCAAAAATAATTACCGGACCTACACCCTGCTCGCTTTGCCGCTGATCAATCCTCACCGCAAGCTGGTAGCCGTCGTGCAGGTCTTAAACAAGCTGAAGCCCTCAGCGGATCTGAGTTTGCCCTTGCTCGACCGACTCGATCGCACTGGTTTTACCGATGCTGACATGGCCACAATCACAGCCGATATGCCAGCGGTTCAAATCGTGCTGGAGAGCTTCTGCGCCTATCACAAGACGGCGCGCGGACAGCGAGTCGCGGCGGCGCTCATGGCGGCGACCCGCGCCACCGAAAAAGGACGCATGAATCCCTCGGAGCTGCTGCAGCGGATGATTGAGGCCGCGAAGGATCTGCTCAATGCTGATCGCGGCACGCTGTGGTTACTAGATG
>CAZLYS010000629.1:0-3683 GCA_964563415.1 uncultured Halomicronema sp. | reverse complement strand
AGGCTTCCCTAAAGAAGTTGTCCAATTCAGCCAGTTGCAGTGCCTCAATGGTCTCGCGAGCGGTTTCTAGCTCGTTGGGAGTGGCTTCCCGACTGGGGTCGAGAATCAAGGATACTAATTCTCGGTGAATCGGCTCGACACTTTCCTGAAAGGAAAACTGAACGGCAGGGTTGATCGCTACTAAGTCAGTGCGGAGACGCTGGAGAGTATCAATCGAGTTGCTGTAGGCCGTGATCGCCTGATCAGTTTGCTTTTCTGCTTTATAGATACGGCCTAGTTGCCACTGCCAGCGATAGGTAATATCGGCAGCGTTACTGGCTTGGGCCAAGGCCAGAGCAGATTGGCTCAAGTCAGTGGCTGCAGACCACTGTTCCTGGGTTTCATAGAGATGCCCTAGGGTGCCTGTGGCGAACGACTCAGACCGCCGATCGCCGATTGATTGGGCCTGTTGAATGGTGGAGACAAGAATATCAGCGATCTGGCGGGGGGAGGGATTGTCGGCAACGGGAAGCGCAATCAAGCTTTGAGCCAGATTGATTTTGGCATAGAGGCTGGCCTGACTGGGAGGCAGGGTGTTGAGCGTGGCTAACATCTCAGACCAGTGCGATCGCGCCTGTCTCACCTGTTCGGCTGGAGTAAGTAAATTAAACTGATTGAGCTGAGCCTGAACCCTTACTAGTGGGGAAGCCTGGGGATTGTCTGCCTTGCGGTAATGCTCAAGTGCAGCATCGGTTTCTCCCAAGGCAGCGTTGAGATTGCCGAGGCTCAGGGCAGCGGCACCGATCGCTGCTTCATTAGGGAGGGTTTGGGCAATACGCAAGCTGGTTTGCAAGACTGCTTCCGCCTCGACTGCGTCACCGGCTTGAATCAGTGAATCGCCTAACGTGCGTAGAGCAACTGCCTTAGTCAATGAATCAGGGGCTAGCTCTAGCGCCGCTACGATTGGCTGTAGGGTGGCGATCGCCTGGCGGTGAAACCCAATCTGCTGCATGGCCTGCCCCTGATTCACCGTGGTAGCTGTCTGAGCCGCAAGGTCGTCCAGGTCTTGGTAAAGTCCGATGGCTTGTTGCCAGGTGGTAATGGCGGCTTCGCCCTGGCCCTGATTGAGTTGAATCCCTCCTTGAACATCCAGTATTTGTGCCTGCAACTCATCACCATTGGACAGTGTGTTGGCATCAAGGACAGATTGAGCCTCGGCGATCGCTGTCTCAGCTGCCGCCCACTCACCGAGTTGTTGATACACCAGCGCCAGATTACGAAGTGCCAACACCTCCTCAGTGGGGCTGGTGGTCGTGGTACTTACTTGCTCAAGAACCTGAACAGCTTCCATCAAATCACCTGACTGATACAGCTGTTGTCCCTGTTCGAGGGTGGCTTGAGCAAGTTGCACGGGCCCGGGTTCAGGGCTCATGGCCAACCCAGGATTTAACCATAGACAGAGGACACAACTCAGAGCCAGCAGGACGCTGTACAACCCCCGTCTTTGTAGACGATTGAGCTTACCAACCTGGGCCTTAAAACGTGTCATTCCCTTGCTCTCCAGTCAACGACTGCCATTGAGGTGCCTGTCCTAAAACAGATTTAATCCAACCGAAAAATAGATGCCTTGCGCTTGCCAAGAATTACCTGACTCATCATCATTCAGAGGAATACCCCAGTCCAGTCGGGCAGTCCAAAGATCACCCTCGGTCCATAGAAACCCTAAACCAGTACCCACCAAAGTGCTGATATCAGGATCGTCCAACTCTGTATTCCAGCCGGTCCCCACATCAAAGAAGGGGATGATTTGCAGCATGGCATTCCGCTCGCGATCGCGTAGCAAGGGCAAGCGGACTTCTGCTGTGGCAAACAAGGCATTGTCGGTCAAAAGGCGATCTTGGCGATATCCCCGTACAGTGCTCTGCCCGCCCAAACTGTAGAGTTCTGAGGTGGGCAAAGTATCAGTTGCGAATTGGGCTTCACCGCGCACCAGCAACAAGATATCTTGACTGAGCAGTCGCGCCCATTGAGCTTGCCCCAGCCAAGAGAAAAAATTACCGTCAGGGGCTTCGCCACTCGGATCAGCCGGATCGGTGCCTCCTAACCCGAGGCTGAACTGCGATCGCGCTGCCACCACATCACTCCGTCCCCGCTTCACCCAATCTTGGGCAAACCTTAGGGCATAGGTTTCAATTTCCCCGTCTTCATTGGCCCCAAAGGAAGGAAAGGGCAGCGATTCTCCTAAGATGCTTTCCAGGAATTCGCTGTCGCTACGGTTCCAGGAAAGGCCAAGACTGAGACCCAGTTCCTCAGTCGGTGTCCTAATAACTGGATGCCGAACGGTGAGATCAACCAAAAAGCTATCGGTTTGAATATCTAAAATGTCAGCTGGCTCACTAATGACCCGGCTGGATGTGTACTCAAAGTGTGCCCCCACGGTGGTGTTGTAGGGACTGACGGGAATACGGTAATCGGCGATCAAGCGAGCACTCCCATCAGTATCGAGATAGCCAATCTGCAAAGCGTCGCCAAGGCCTGACAAGTTGCGCTCATTTGCAAAGACACCGCGTTCCCAAGTCCCAACCGCAATCGAGCGATCGTTGCTGGAGACAAAGTCCATATCAAAACTGTCCGCTTCATCCACCTGTACCGACAGACGATTCGTACCCGGCTCTAATCCGGCTGACAGTTCACCAGAAATATTGGCAATGAGGGGATCGAGCTGTAAGAGGCGTAAGGCATCTACCAGGCGATCGACCTGGAGAGGGGGCGTGGCCGCCACCCCGAGGCGACTGCTGACATAATCGGGATTGAGGCGATGAGTTCCATTGACCTCAATAGCTACCAGGCTGCCTTCAATGACTTGAATCAATACTGTTCCCGCCTCTGGTTCTTGAGGGGGAATGAAAGCTCCCGAAGACGCGTACCCACCATCGACATAAAGCTGAGTGATGGCCGATCGCGCTTCTAGCAGTTCATTCAGGGTGAGGGGGCGACCCGTATAGGGAGTTAGCACCGCTTGCAACTCTGCTTCACTAAAAACGGTGCTGCCTTCAACGATGAAACGCTCAACGGTGATCGTCACTGCCTCTGGTAGTTCCCCATTGGGCACGGTCGGCTCTGGGGCATCGGGCACTGTGAGGTCAGGCTCCGTGGGCATCTCATCGAGCAGCTCTTCCGGTGGAGGCAGTGTGGGGCGAGGGTTGGGTTCAATTTGGGCAATTTCGGCGACGGGCAACCTGAAAACTGCCGATGGCTCTGCCGAAGAATCCTGCGATACCGCAGTCAACGCAATCGTTTCAGAAGCAGTCTGAAAAGCCGCAGGGGGAATTTTTTTAGAATGTGTGTTGACTGTAGGCGAGGCTGCTAACTCCTCAACGGGGACAGCTACTGCGGACAGTTTAACCAAGGGAGATTTCGCCGGAGCCGCCAGCGCGAATCCCGAAAGTAGAACTTCCCCCGTGAGCCATGCGGCGATCGCTGACAGGGGAAATCTCAGGGGTAATCGCTGAATCGGTCGGTCGCTGGGTAACCATTGCCGCTGTGATGTGTCGGTCACCGTCACTCCTCCTGAATGGCACCAGTACAGGTCAACCTTGGCAAGCCACTCGCCGCTGATAACTGACCATCGCCCTGGGCTAACAACACAACTTGACCTGCTTCATTGATACTGAGGGCCTGCACTTCTTGAAGTTGCTGGGGCC
>CAZLYS010000628.1:0-3684 GCA_964563415.1 uncultured Halomicronema sp. | reverse complement strand
TGGAGCAAGAGTTTGCCAGCTACGCCTTTGACGACACGGGCGCGGTGGCCGAGCGGCAATATCTGATTCGCGATGGGGTGTTGCAGCGGGGCTTAGGCAGTCACGAAAGTCAAGCCCGACTCGGTGTGCCCGGTGTGGCTTGTGCCCGCGCGACGAATTGGGATCGTCCGCCCATCGATCGCATGGCGAATATTAATGTCGAACCCGGCGATCGCTCCTTTGGTCAAATCATTGGCTCGATTGAAGACGGCGTTTACATGGAAGCGAACCGTTCGTGGTCCATCGACGACCAGCGCTTCAAATTTCAGTTTGGCTGTGAATATGCCCGGCGCATCCGTAACGGGGAGCTGGCAGAGACGGTGCGAAACCCCAACTATCGCGCCACGACTCCCCAGTTTTGGGGCGGCTTAGCCCAGGTGGGCGATCGCAGCACCTGGCAAGTGTTTGGCACGCCGTTCTGTGGCAAAGGGGAACCCAACCAGATTATCCGGGTCGGGCATGGTGCGCCCGTGTGCGCCTTCAACCAGATTGAAGTCTTTGGAGGAGCGGGCTAATGTCAACTTGGGAAATCACCTTTAACCAACTCATCGATGCCCTGCTGCCCCAGCTAATCGATGGCGAATCGGTAACCGTCAGCTTGGCGGCCGAAATCAGCGAGTTCACGCGCTTTAACCACGCCAAGGTGCGACAAACGGGCAGCATCGAAAATGGTTCTCTATCCGTGACGCTGATGGCCAATGAGCGGTCAGCGACGGAGTCCATCACCTTTACTGGGGAAAAATCTGTCGACTGGCCTCTACTGATGGCCGCCCTCGCGACCTTGCGCGCCGAACTCCCCCAACTGCCGAAAGATCCTTACATCGTCTTGCCTACAGGCGATGCCCACAGCCGCGAAGTGTACGACGGGGACTTGCTGGCCCTGGATGCGATCGCCCCCACGCTACTGGCTCCCATGGCGGGTTTAGATGCTGTGGGTCTGTATGCCGGGGGGCGCTCTGTTCGTGCCTACGCCGACTCCGCTGGGCAGCGCCACTGGTTTGACACGGCCACCTTCACCCTGGATTATTCCCTGTTTACCGACTCGGGGCAGGCGGTCAAAGGCACCTACGCCGGACGCACGTGGGATGACGCCGCCTATGCCGACACGTTAGCGGCTTCCAAGACGCTGTTGGCGCAGATGTCGCAACCGCCCAAAAAACTGGAACGGGGCCAATATCGCACCTATTTTGCCCCTGCCGCCGTGGCTGACCTGATGAGCATGTTGTCTTGGGGTGGCATTGGCGAAGCGTCGATTCGGCGGGGCGGCAGCGCTCTGGGCCCCTTACAGCGCGGTGACAAGCCCCTGTCATCCAAAGTGCATCTGACGGAAGACTTTTCGCAAGGGCAGGTGCCCCGCTTTAACCAATATGGGGAACTCGCCCCCCAGACCCTGTCGTTGATTGAATCTGGGCAGCTGAAAAACACACTGGTCAGTGCTCGCACGGCTAAGGAATATGGCATTCCCTCCACCTTTGCCGAGGGGGGCGAGTATTTGCGATCGCCCGCCCTTGCCCCAGGCCATCTGGCAGAGAGCAACATTCTGGCAGCACTGGATACGGGCCTGTACGTGTCGAACCTGCATTATCTCAACTGGAGCGATCGCCCCAACGGTCGCGTCACTGGGATGACCCGTTACGCGTGCTTTTGGGTTGAAAACGGCAAAATTATCGCCCCCATTGAGAACCTACGATTTGACGACAGTCTCTATAACTTTTGGGGTGAAAACCTGATCGACCTCACACAAACCACTCAATTTATTCCGGAAGTGGGGAGCTATGGCTTTCGCGATTTAGGCGGCACCCTAGTACCGGGCATGCTGGTGCAAGATTTTGCCTACACCCTTTGAGCATGCATAGAGGCCGCAAGCGCCGGTCTACCGTGAGGTTTCCAGGCAACTGTTAACAGTGGTCATCGTGTTGGCAGCGAGATCGCTGGCCCAAGACAGTCAGCCTCCCAGCGACAGAACTTTCTTAAACCAAGCTTTAGGCAACGTTAATTTGAAGTGCCCCTGCCCTTAAGCCCTTGCCTTGAGAATACTGGTGGAATTTGCTGTGGCGAGATCGTCTAGATCTAGATGTCTAGACCTTTTGTTTTTGTGATGCAAAAGCGCGCGAGCAGCGAAGTCGGTGCGTGGAATTTAGTTATCTTGGGAGCGTTATGCGACCAGCCTCACAAATTTTCATGGATCCCACTTCTACCCAGTTTGCTGTTTATGTCAGTCAGTTATCTAAGGCTTTTGTTAGGGGGCAATGGGCCCTCAATGACGTTGGCTTGAGGGTGAATGCTGGCGAGCGGCTGGCGTTGGTGGGGGCATCGGGCTCTGGGAAATCAACACTCTTGCGCAATATGAATGCGTTGCAGTTGGCTGATAAAGGGGTTGTGGAAATCTTTGGCAGTCCTTTGCAGGTCGATGGCAAGCTGCATTCTAAGGCGCGGCAGTTGCGAAGCCGTATCGGATTTATTTTTCAGCAGTTTAATTTGGTCAACCGGTTGACCGTGCTGGAAAACGTCATGGTCGGCAGTTTGTCCAAGGTGTCTCTAGGGCGCTCCCTTTGTCACTATTTTTCTAAGGCAGAAAAATTACGCGCGCTTTCTGCTTTAGAGCGCGTTGGCATTTTGGAGCAGGCCTACAAGCGAGCGTCGTCGCTCTCGGGTGGGCAGCAACAGCGAGTAGCGATCGCGCGTTGTTTGATGCAAGGGGCCCAAATTATTCTGGCAGATGAACCCATTGCCTCGCTGGATCCAGAGTCTGCCCGCAAGGTCATGGAGTTGCTCGTTCGTCTCAATGAAGATGAAGGGATCACCGTTATTACGTCGTTGCACCAAGTGCAAATGGTGCGCCGTTACTTTGATCGAGCCGTGGCGCTGCGCGATGGCGTGGTGCGGTTTGATGGGCTCACTCAAGATTTGAATGATTATCAGCTGAATGAAATTTACGGTGCAGCGGCTGAGGAATTAGTGCTCAGCGGTCACGCCGAAATCTTCTCTGCTTCACAAGTGTAAGGTCGGCAAGGGTTGCGCGATCGCCCTTGATTGCGGCTTGTGCGACCACTATCCGATGTTCTCGGTTTGCGGCGTTTTTCTCCTTGATGATGTTGTTAATCTGAAGGTTTGTCATGTCAACTTCTATGTTCACAAAATGGTCCGCTCGTCTCACCTTTGCCCTGGTTGGCACTGCCCTGATTGCTAGCTGTAGCGGCACGTCTACAACCACTGAAGCTCCTGAGACCGGAGCGGATGAAGCTGCGGCTACTGAAGGAGCAGTGTGTGCCCCTGAGTTGGCCGAAATTGACTTTGGCATCATTTCCACTGAGTCTCAAGAAAACCTACAAGAGTTGTGGGAGCCGTTCTTGGCCGCCATGTCAGAAGAAATGGGGCGACCAGTAAACGGTTTTTATGCCACTGACTACGCGGGGGTCATCGAAGCGATGGGTGCGGGCAAAATTCAAATTGCGTGGTACGGGGGTAAGTCTTACATCGAAGCTGCTAAGCGCTCTGGTGCTGAAGCATTCGCGCAAACCGTGGCTAGCGACGGTTCTAAGGGCTACTACGCACACCTCATTACTAACAAGGGCAATCCCATTGTTGCGGAGATTGACGTCGAAGCCGGTGATGGTGACCAGTATATTCTCGACAACGCTGCTG
>CAZLYS010000627.1:0-3691 GCA_964563415.1 uncultured Halomicronema sp. | reverse complement strand
CTGACTTGTTGCGCTTGCTCATCGCTTCTAAGAACACTTGGCCCAACTCAGCTGCTAGCAGCGTAGCGATCGCAGCATCGTCAATCCAACCAATGATGGGAATAAAGTCAGGGGCAATATCGATCGGGGAAATCAAATAGAGTAGTGTGCCGCCGATCAGTACCCATCGATATTTGGGATGACGGATGGTTTGCTGATACCAGTTGTAAAAAGACTGAACCAAGTTTTCCATGTGCTTGTGATTCCCATCAAAGTTCGATTTCATTCTCTCGACAAATGCTTTTATCTAACAGTGCTGAAACCCAGCTATTCCGTGGGGAAAGCCGTACGCAGAGCCGTCCTGAAGCCTTGAGGCCGAACGAATCACCCAATGAACCTCAACATGCTGACGCAATTTCTGGTCGCAGCTCTTAAAATGTCGCATGACTCTCTAAAATTGGAATGCCCTGCTTGGGTCTAATGTCTTGGGAAAGGCGATCACCAGCAGGACAACCCCTAGGCCACTAGAATTGCTCCAGTAGGGTCGATGGCATGAGTGAGGAGGTGCTTTTGTGAATATTGCAGAACTGTTTGCCCGTGGCGGCATTGCCATGTGGCCGCTACTGTTTTTATCGGTTCTGGCATTGGGCACCATCATCGATCGCATTTGGTTTTGGTCACGCATCTTGACGAAAGAGCGTGAAGTGTCAGGGCGCGTGTTAGAAGCCGCACGGCGGGAATGGGCGGCAGCGAGTGAAATTGCTCAGCGGGCTAATAAGTTGCCCATGGGGCGGTTTTTGCATTCAGCACTATCGTTAGAGACCCCGGATCCAGAAGTGTTTCGCCTCGCGTTAGAAACATCCGCTGATGAAGAATTAACCGTCATGCGCAAGGGCGAAAAAATTCTCGAAGCCGTCATTGCCCTCTCTCCAATGCTGGGCTTACTCGGCACGGTCCTCGGTCTAATCAATTCGCTGGGCTCGATTCAATTATCTGATCTCGCTAGCGACAGTACTAGTGGCACTGTGTTAGGGATTGGCGAAGCGCTGATCAGTACGGCGGCGGGGCTAATAATTGCGATCGTGAGTTTGGCGTTTTATCGCTTATTTCAGGGGTTTGTGTTTGGCCAGGCCAAAGTCTTTCGGCAGTCGGGCAGCGAGCTTGAGTTGCTGTATCGACAGGCTTGGTCAGCCCAAGAGCGCGCTACAGAGACGGTAGAAAGTCAGTCAGCAGAGATGGCCACATCCCATGAAAATTGATCTATTAGAGTCACCTTCAGAAGATGTCAGAATTGAGATCATCCCGCTGATCGCTGTCATTTTTTGTATTTTGACGTTTTTCATTCTGGCAGCGGTGGGCCTGACCCGTCAGCAGGCCATTGATCTCGATTTACCGAATGCCAGCACGGGGAATCCGTTACCCCCTCAGGGGATTGGCTCTCAAGCCCTGCAGCGAGAACGGTTATACGTCAGTGTGGATGCGATCGGTCAAGTCTATATTGATCAGCAGCCGGTTACTCTCAATTTGCTGTACGACGTGTTGTTACAGCACCAGCAAGTCTCGCCCGACGGACTCATCGTGCTGTACGCCTCGCGCGATGCCCGCTACGAAGATGTCATTCAAGTTCTGGATTTGCTGCGCTCGGTGGGGGGCGATCGCGTGGCGTTGGCCACCCTCCCCGGCGAGTCTTTAGATTCCCAAATTCCTGGGGTAGAATCCCCTCTCCCAGGACAACCCCTGCCTGAAGATGACCTGCTGAGTCCTAGCCCCTTTCCCTCACCGAGCGACCCGTTAGATCCGGGTTTTGATAATTCCCCCTCTCCTGATCGCCTAGAGGAACTACCATCAGAGTCTCTAGAAGCACCCACTCAACCCTTAGAAGTGCCAGACGAGTCCGAGTAAGGGAACTTCCTTCAAAAACTGTCTTTGCTAAAAAGTTTCGTCAACGGCTCGACGAGGAACTTAGCTCATCTCTGAAAGCTTGATGCGGGGGTCAACGAAGGTCAGGGCAATGTCGGCCAGCAAATTGCCGATAATCAAAATGACGGCCCCCATCATCAGGCTAGCCATCACCAGGTATAAATCCTGCGCCTGCACAGCCTGTAGAATCAATCGTCCTAGGCCAGGCCAATTGAAGTAGTTCTCGGTAATAAACGCCCCCGCCAGAATGTTGGCAAACTCAAATCCCAGCAGCGTGATCATCGGATTGATCGCATTCCGTAGTGCGTGAACGTAAATGACGCGTTCTTCTGGCATGCCCTTGGCGCGAGCCGTACGAATGTAATCTTGCCGCAGCACATCCAGCAGTTGGCCCCTCATGATCCGCTGCAAGCCTGCATAGCTAGTAATGCTGAGGGCTAACGTTGGCAACACCAAATGCCAGGCGACATCCAAGATTTTGCCAAACCAGGTGAGGTCTTCATGATTGATGCTAGTGATGCCGCCAATGGGAAATAAGGGAGCGGTGATTTGGGCAAAGAAGAGAAGCAGCAATCCCGTAATAATCGTGGGAATGCCCTGGCCCACATAACTGATGACCCGTAAAAATTGATCGATGAACTTGTTCTGTTTAACTGCACCCACAATGCCCAGTGGAATCGCGATCGACCAGGTCACAAAAATTGAAGACAGTGACAGCAACAAGGTATTGGGAATGCGTTCCCACAGCACTTCTGAGACAGGACGCTGATAAGCAAAACTGGTGCCAAAGTTAAAGCTGCTAACCACCTGCCACAACCAGAGAAAATATTGCTCCCACACGGGTCGATCAAGCCCAAATTGCTGTTCTAGCTGTTGAATGGTCTCGGGAGAAACTTGCGGATTTTGGCGGTAGAGATCTAAAAAATCTCCCGGTGATAGTTGGATGATAAAAAAGCTGAAAATGGAAGCTAAAAACAGCGTCAACAGCGCCTGCAAGATGCGCTTAAAGATATAGAGACTGGTTTCACTCGTCAAAAAGCTTTGGGCGAGGTACCAAACTTCGACGGGCGATCGCTGCGGGCGAGAGGGTTGAGACGGAGTCATACGGCCAGAAAACGCATAATGTTGTCCATGTTAATACTGCACCAAGCTGATGATGGGTACCTGCGGCAACTTTTTGCGACCCCCGAGATCAGAAAGTTCCACTACAAAGCCAAAACCAGCCAGTTCACAGTCAGTTTTGGCAATCAATTCGGCGGTGGCGATCGCGGTGCCCCCTGTGGCGATCAGATCATCGACCACCATTACGCGACTGCCAGGGGTAAAGGCATCTTGGTGCAGTTCCAGGCGATCAGAACCGTACTCCAACTCGTAATCAGCACTGTGGGTAGGTCCCGGTAGTTTCCCTGGCTTACGCACTGGGGCAAAGCCGACATTGAGGCGATCGGCCAAGGGCATCCCAAAAATGAACCCCCGTGACTCGATACCGACGACATAGTCGGGCTGCAGCTTACTACATTTTGCTTCTAGTAAATCAATCGCGTGTTTCAGTGCCGTAGGATTTCCCAACAGAGTGGTAATGTCTTTGAACGAAATGCCCGGTTTTGGAAAGTCAGGAATTTCTCGAATGACCGACTTGAGATCCATAGTGGCAATGACTGGATTAAAGGACAAACAAACGTCGTAAGCAAAAGCATCGTAATCCTACCACTGGCAGCGTTAGCGATCGCCCTCGGTTGGCGGCGCTGAGACATTTTCAAACCATCCATGCTTCCAGAAGAAGGTGAAGAGG
>CAZLYS010000626.1:0-3697 GCA_964563415.1 uncultured Halomicronema sp. | reverse complement strand
CAGGGAATAGGGAGTAGGGAACAGGGTGTGCTTGATTCGACTGCATGTCGCTATAAATCCCTGATTCATCCTGCGATTCAGCAACACCCCAGAATCCTGTTTTCGTCTTTGCAGTAAAGGCAGTAGCGATTCAGGGTTCTGGTTTTGTTATAAGGGCCAAAGTGTTTGCCTCGAAAAGGGTCAGGGTTCCATCAGGAAAGTCTGATCACCTTGAGTGGCTATTCTGCTGGCGGGTTGATGTAGACAATCATTTCATCCACCACCAGGTCGAGGGCCGGCAAATTGGGATCTTCAGACGAGATCAATTTGTCGCCCTGTAAAGCTTGAAAGGCCCCCGCCTCCTGTTGAAACAGGTCAGGATCAGCAGGCTGTACTCGCAAAATCAGCGACCCGTAATAGTCAGACAAGTTAGAGTTCTCTAGGACTAGAGTGCCTCCATAATCCCAGCCAAAACCATACAGTTCAAAGGGGCCCAAAATCGCTTGTAACTCGTCAAAGGAGGTCCCAACGCCGATACCTTCAGGAGTTTGCCAAACTGGGCCAAAGTCTTTAACGGTAGCGGGTTCTGCCTGGCGATCGTCGACCCAAATTACCGCCAGGGTTTGCTCGCTGCCATCCGCCACGACTGTGCCTGATTCGGTAAAGCCTTCTCCTACCGCAACTTCAGTATCTGCCAACACGGCCTCACCAAACATGTTAACCAAGTCAGAACGACTGGTATCACTAGTGATCGGACCGACGCGATCACCTGGCACAATGGTGGTATCTGTCAGTTGAGAGACCATTTCGGGTGAGGTGGTTAGAGCCTCATCAGCCTCTAGAACCATCTCATCAGACTCCGTTGTGGGACTCTCTGGAGCAGTAGCGTCAGTAGCCGTCGGGCCACAGGCACTCAATAATGTGAGGAGTCCAAGTCCTAGAAGAAAATGCCCGCGAGCCATGATGATGTCCTCTGGAAATTAGGTTACAAACCGCGATCGCTCCTCGCGTGTGACTAGTCAGTGGCACCCTGAAGCCTGGTCACCTTATGTACATCATAAAAGTCTCTGTCAGGAGGGTTGACGATATTCAATAGTCCGTTAAAGTCATTCGTAATTCATGCAAACTGATTGCTCGGCGATGCTGCTATGAAAGCCTGCATTTTCACAACACCGGGTTCAACTGCGGCTTTAACCATAGCGGATCTGCCCCTGCCAACTTTACAGCAAGATACCAAACTGGGCGTCAAGCTCAAGACAGCCGGAGTCAACCCGATTGACACTAAAATCCGGAGTCGAGGTTCTTTTGTGCCCAATGTTGACTTCATCGTGTTGGGCTGTGATGGTGCAGGTGTCGTAGAGGCCTCGGCGATCGCGTGCGGCCATTTAGCCCCGATGATGAGGTGTTTTTTTGCCGTGGCAGCCTGGGGGGGGGAAATCACGGCAACTATGCTGAATATGCGATCGCGCAGAAACAAGATGCCCTTCTCAAACCAGCTCGGATTAGCCTTGCAGAAGCGGCGGCAGCCCTGGTAATGCTCCCAACCTGGGAAGCTCTCTACGATCTCGCCCATCTTGCGCCCAACAGCGACTGCTCATTCACGCTGGCGCTGGCGGCGTAGGACACGTGGCAATTCAACTAGTGAAATTACGAGAGGCCCAGATCGCAACGACTATCAGTTCGCAAAACCAAGCCCGCTTTACCGACCACTTGGGAGCTGATCACTGCACTTACGACAACCGCATGGATTTTGTGCAGGCAGTGATGACTTGGACTGACCATAGAGGTGTGGACATTGCTTTTGATACCGTTGGCCAGTCGGTGTTAGCCGAGAATTTTAAAGCGGTGAAATATGGTGGGAACGTGGGGGCGCGGCTAGTCCCGGCAGACACAACAACCTGGAAAACGGCCCGCGATCGCAACCTAAAAATCAGCTTGAACTCATGCTGCCCCCTTAACCTCAACAAATCATTGAAGCACGCCGCCATCAAGCCCAGATTTTGGCCAGCTGTGCGCAATATCTAGAGGCGGGCAAGGTTACAATTCGCGTTGATCAAACATTTTCCCCAGAGCAAACAGCGGCAGCTCGCGAGTGGATTGAGCACAGCCATGGCCTGGGCAAGATTGTCCTCACTTTGGATTGGCTCTCAAGCAGCCGTTGCCCAACTTTCGTTCTGATGGGATTTAGGGAGCCAACGGTAGCCCTGCTCAACCGACCGGCATCCAGACTGGAGCAATCACTGGAGCAATCATCTACGACACTGCTGTTTTCAGGAAGCATCTAACCTTTATCCAACCTTAAGACCTATAACATTCCAGCGGTTTGACCCCAAAATGAAATTAACAAGTCACTTCAAATTTGCATGACCTCTACCACCGCCACCCAGCTCACGCTAAATCTGTTGCAAGGCTCAGTGCGTTTCAACTTTTCTCACACCGCTGCACAAGAACTGAAAGCCGCTCTCACTGAACTCGTGGGGCAACTGAAGGAGATCGCTGCACAACCGCCGGGCACTGGCAAACGGACTGCTGTGCCGACGATGGAATATCAGCACACGGGGGAGGTCTTTTTAGAAATTTTCTGTAATCCCAACATTTGGCCGAGCCCCTTTGCGGCCAAGCTCCTAATCACGGTGCGTGACGAGCGCCTACGTCTAACCACCGAAGCCGAATTGCCCCGCATTATCGAAGATCTTAATCAGTTCTTGGATGCCTAGCGATCGCTAGGCTGTGACCTAACAAAGTCTGCTAGAGCCATTAAACCTCAGGCATTAGCAGACTAGCTGAAAAGCTTAGCATTTACTGCCCCGCAACAAGTCATAGGACGGCCCGGGAACTCTCCCTGGTCAGTCCAGCAAGATGGCAAGGCAAGCGCATCAATATAACAAGAAAATATCCATGATGCGGTGAAGCAACAGTAACACCAAATGCAGGCTCAAGAATGACTCTAATTGGCAACTGTTCTTATCAAGAATGAGAACAGACTTACGCTGTTGAGAGTATATGCTTACCTGGAGATAAGCTACAGCTTACTGATAGCCCACGCTCGGAGAGCACCTGGCATTCCCTGTCGCCATCTAATAACTATTTTTTTTGATACTACTACATGCTGACTGGCCGCTACTGAGCTAGTATACAGAACCTCAGAAATTTTCAGTTTGTATACACTCAGATACAGATATGAATACACCACTCAGATATAGATATGAATACATCTAGACATCTCTACCCTTAGGGGAATTTTTCTGCAGTACTCATGCTATTCTCTGTTTTACCAAGTATCATTGATATTGAACATATCAAAATTGGTCGCTTCTCACAGATGGTTGCATTGGTAGAAATTCCAGCGGCAAAAGCCTTTCATGCTCTTTCTGATCCATTAAGATTGAAGATTATTGAGAGCTTACGCGACAGTGAATATTGTGTGGCCGACTTGTGTGACTACCTCAGCGTTAGCCAGTCTAAATTGTCTTTTCATTTGCGAGTCTTGAAAGAAGCTGCGATCGTGAGATCGCGCCCACAAGGTCGCTGGACCTATTACAGCCTCAACTTGCCGCAAATTGTGGCTTTAGAGCAGCACTTAGCCGACTTTCGCTACCTGACAGAAACTATTCCGACAGCTTCTGAATAAAGCGATAGCGCTCAGTTGGCGGGGCATTCATTTTCTCAATAGACCTGTTGTGAATTAGAGAAAAATTGGCTATATCAACAGAAGTGG
>CAZLYS010000625.1:0-3706 GCA_964563415.1 uncultured Halomicronema sp. | reverse complement strand
CTCTACCGAACTAAGCGAGTCGTTCAGCTTACCGAACCGGGACGCATTTTTCTGGCAGATACCCAGCGATTGTTAGCGCAAACGGCAACGGCGATCGCCACTGCGCAGCGGGCTGCTCAAGGCCAGCTCGGTAAATTAGCCATCGGGTATACCGGGCCGGCTCTGTATACGGTGTTGCCAGATATTTTGCGGCGATTCCGCGATCGCTATCCCGACGTTGAACTCAACCTGCACGAATGCTGCACGCCCGATCAAGAAGCGGCTCTGCTGGCTGGCGAACTGCACATCGGATTTCTGCACCCTCCGATCGCAGCTCCCTTGCAGCAACGAGAGGTTTTGAGTGAACCAATGGTGGTCGCGTTGCCCGACAGTCATCCCCTAGCAAGCCAACCCGATCTTTCCATCCAGGATTTATCGCACGAGTCCTTCATCCTATTTCCGCAGACAGTCGGGCCTAAGCTCTACGGAGAAATCATGACCCTCTGTGCTCAGGCTGGCTTTAGTCCCAAAGTGGTGCAAGAAGCCACCCCCCAACCAACGATGATTGGCTTAGTCGCTGCCGGTATCGGCATTGCCTTCGTCTCCACATCTCTGCAAAGCATCAGCCGCCCGGGAGTGGTGTATCGCTCACTGCAAGAAGAAACCCCCATGCTGAAGTTAGCGATCGCCTGGAAAGATTCCTCTACCCAGCACCGTAACCAATCAAGCGTGATATCCCCTCTAGAGCATTTCTTGCAGGTTGTAGACGACTGGCTGCAACCAGGGAGCTCGTTGCCAAACGCTCTAGCAAAAACTCAGTGATTCTGAGTTCTCGCTATTGGCTTTTCATGCAGATTCTAGAGACTGGACCTCTTTCGCGAATAAATTCAGGCCCCCTTCCGTCCCCCCAAATTGGGGGAACTGTATTTTCAAATTTCATATAGACTCAATTCATGCTTGAAAGTCTCCCAGAATTAGGGGATTTAGGAGACGTTCAGAATTGGGGCAAGAGGTCTAATGATTAACCACAATCGGAATCTGAATTTTGAAAGTTGTTCCCACATTCAACGTCGACTCACAAGTGAGTTGACCAGCATGTCGCTCAGTGATTATTTGATAACTAATCGGCATGCCCATGCCAGTTCCTTTACCTACGGCTTTAGTAGTAAAGAATGGATCAAACACCTTGCTCAAGGTGGTAGAGCACATGCCCTTGCCATTATCTGAAATCTCAATCAAGACCTCATGTGCATTAGGCATACATGTCTTGATTGAAATCTTGCCATGATAGTTCTTATCATTGCCTTGGTGGCTGAAGTAACACTCTTCCAAGGCATCAATAGAATTCGCCAAGATATTCATAAATACCTGGTTGAGTTGTCCTGCATAGCACTCAATCAAAGGTAGATCGCCATAGTCCTTAGCAATCTCAATTTCAGATCGATTGGGTTTAGCCTTTAAGCGATTTGACAGAATCACTAACGTACTATTAATCCCTTCATGAACGTTGACGTTTTTGACTTCTGCTTCATCTAGTCGAGAAAATGTTCTCAGAGACAATACAATTTGTCGAATTCTGTCTGCACCTATCTGTACTGAGCCAAGCAACTTGGGCAAATCTTCTTCAACAAAATCCAAGTCAATCTCTTCAATTGCGTTAACAATAGAGGCTGTTGGTTGCGGATACGTTTTGCGATATAAACCCAATAAATGAAATATTCCCTCGGTATAGTCAACTGCCGGTTTGATATTGCCATAAATAAAATTGACCGGGTTATTGATTTCGTGGGCTACCCCTGCCACTAATTGCCCCAAGCCTGACATCTTTTCTGTTTGAACCAGCTGCATTTGAGTATGCTTCAGTTCATGAATAGCAGATTGTAGATCCTGTTCTACTTTCTTGCGCTCATTAATCTCCGATACAAACTCTTGATTACGCTTTTCCAATGCTTGATGAGTTCTGATGTAATCAAAAATCAGACCTAGTAACGGCACTACATAAGCGACGATTTTTAGAAAGTGGGCAATGTTGAAATGGTTGTCAAACAGGGCGGTTGACCCAAACGCCATATGGACTTGGGTCGCAATATTCGGGATGGTACTGATAACCAACGCATGAGAGAAAAGACTAGGATTTTGCCGATAAAATCTGGGATAAATCCAGATACCTGCAAGCACAAATAAAATCAGTGGCAAAACATCCCAAGGCCGCGTAATCAAGGCATCTGGAAACATTGTCTGTGGCAGGCTTTCACGCGTAGCGCAAATGTGAATAATACCGTAAGCCAACAGCCCGAAGCCAAAACTGACTGCCGTGACAAATATGGTATTTCCGCGCCATTTTTTATGAGAGGTACCTAAAAAAAAAGACTGACGCCAATAATTGTTAATGCAGCATTTGATAGGCGGCACAAAGCCCAGGTAAAGGGAATCAAGTTTTGATTGCTGGCAACTGCTTCAATAAGACGGTCTGCAGCCAGGGTATGAAAGGCATCCATAACCCCTGCACAGAGCAAAGCCACGCCAATCACAGGAGTAGTAACATCTCCCTTGATATTGAAATGCGCAAACGCCAAAACAGTTGTGAAAATCGCCGCACAAACCGCACTCCATTCAAGAATGGTGTGGGTATAGCTGCCTTCTAAGGCATGGTGCAACGCATCTGTAACTTCCTGAGGCGATAACTGTGCTAGCGCATCCAGCCCCAAAGCATCTGTTGATGAGCTGAAGTCAACCCCTGTCCAAGTCAGCAACAATGGCAAGATGCAAATCAGAACAATTGCCACCGTCAAAGATTGAGGTAACTGGGAAGCATTATCTGACCAAGCAAGCGCTGCGGGTTGACCAGTTTCTGAAATTCCTAGGCGATTAAGCTGTTGACCCTTAGCTCTCAGCCACCGGCTTCCCAATCCATGCTTTGCTTGGCCCTTATGATTCATCACCCAGTCATTTAGAAATGTAACGCCTCTAGCTTTCCCAAATCTCTTTGAGGGATAACTTAGGCGAAAAAGCGACTAACCGCCGAATTTCCACGATAATTGCCGGGTATCTAAAATCTTTTACCCAAGTCGTATATTTCACAGATTCTTACATAATTGAAGCCCAAAAATCCTTGAGATAAGACTATGAATCTTATCTCAAATAATCTGAAATCCTAGAGATCACCCCATTTCTGATAGATCTTTCCTTAAAAAGAAACGCCTGTACCCTTCAGGAAAATTGGGTAGTTCACCAAAGATGCAATATCGGCGCTTTTGGTAAAACTTGGGAGCTTGAAAGCTGAAGGTATCTAAATAAGCATACTGGCAACCACGCTGTATTGCTTTCTGTTCTGCAGTGTTAAGGAGCGTATGTCCATGCCCTTGCCCCCGACAAGATTCATGGACCCATAGCATTTCGATATACAGCCATTGCCAATAGGTTTCGCCTACCAAGCCACCGACGATGTGTTCATTAACATCTCTCAAAAAAATCGCTAAGGGCTGATAGTTACCCTCACTAGCCCGCTGACGATTGAAGGCGATAAGTTGCTCTGTTAGGAGTTTGATTTCATCAGGCTGTGGTTCAGTCGTGATTTCAATTTTGAGTGCCGCCATCCATTCACCTTGAGTCTTAGACAAGTCAGAGGCTAAAGCTTAGGCTAACCACTGAGTTTTGGTAAAACATGTGATGAGGGCACTAATCGATCACTGTAAGTACACAGGCGATCGCCTAGAAAGCCCTCCTT
>CAZLYS010000624.1:0-3713 GCA_964563415.1 uncultured Halomicronema sp. | reverse complement strand
GTGCGAAATAAACATAAACGAAACGCTCTTGAATACTTCATAAAAGTTTAAGATCCAAAGAGCGCTTTTGCAGCCTAAGGGGCGACATTGTCAGATTCGCCAGGGGTGGTTGTCCAAGAAGAAGTACTTTGTTGAGGCCGAGGCATAAATACCCGATGCTTTAAGCGATGGCACTGCTCAGAAGTCATGAGGGTGACCCAGCGACCCGAACGAGGATCACGATAAGCCCAGAATGGATTATCGCGGGTTTCTGAAGGACATGGTTGCTGTGGCATCTTCGCTTACTGGCCTGTAGGGTCCAATGAAAATAGTCTGCAGACTGTTGTCTCGGCCCTTAGTATGCCCGTCGTTGCTTACCCCAACCTCCGATTAATTGCTGAACTTTAAAGTCGATTTTGACGATGACTACAGCCAACTCCCGGACCACTGCTGACTGGTTAGCCCATTTGCCTCAAACGCTCAAGGGCTTGCAAATGGCCGACGATCGCTGGTTACAGTATCGTCAAAATTCGCGATCGGTGCCTTACGTGATTAACGAGGCGACTACCCCGCTATCAACTGTGGATTGGGACATCGTGATCTGTGGCGGCACTTTAGGGATTTTGCTGGGGGTGACCTTAGTTCAACGTGGTTGGCGTGTAGTCGTATTAGAAAGAGGCGAACTACGAGGTCGCGACCAAGAGTGGAACATTTCGCGACAAGAACTGCAAGAACTCGTCGAACTTGATGTGTTGTCAGAGGCGGAACTGGAAATCGCGATCGCCACTGAATATAATCCTGCCCGCATCCAATTTGGCGACAGCGATCCGGTCTGGGTCCGTGATGTCCTCAATATTGGGGTTGATCCCGTTTACTTATTAGAGATACTCAAGCAAAAGTTCGTGGCGACAGGGGGCATCCTGGCTGAGCAAACCGCCTTTCAGGGCGCATCGGTGCATCCCAATGGGGTTGCCGTGAACACTGATAGTGAACCTTTCAACACACGACTGTTGATCGACGCGATGGGGCACTTTTCTCCCCTGGTGCAGCAGGCTCGGCAAGGCCAAACTCCAGATGGTGTTTGCTTAGTTGTGGGTACTTGCGCCGATGGCTATCCCCACCATGACACTGGTGACCTGATGGTCTCATTCACTCCGGTGCGCCACCAATGTCAGTACTTTTGGGAAGCCTTTCCGGCCCGCGATGGCCGCACCACCTATCTATTTACTTATGTCGATAGCCATCCTGAGCGGCTGAGTCTCACGGAGCTTTTCGATGATTATTGGCGCTTGCTGCCAGACTATCAACAAGTTAACCCAGAACAACTAGACATCAAGCGAGCGTTGTTCGGCTTCTTCCCTTGCTATCGCGAGAGCCCACTGCAATATCCTTGGGGGCGGGTATTGCCCGTTGGAGACAGTAGCGGTAGCCAGTCACCGCTTAGCTTTGGCGGGTTTGGAGCGATGATTCGTCACCTGAGTCGGCTAACAGTGGGGATTGATGAAGCCCTCGGCAAAGATTGCCTGAATGCGACTGAGCTAGGGTGGCTACAACCTTATCAGCCGAACTTGTCGGTTACCTGGCTATTCCAAGAGTCGATGCGGGTCGGTATGCATCAAACCCTCAAACCTGATCAGATTAACCGTCTCTTGGGCACGATTTTTGGTGATATGGCAGCCCTGGGTGACGCAACACTCAAGCCATTTCTGCAAGATGTAGTGCAGTTACCGGCTCTCGCCAAAACGCTGCTAAGTACTTCGGTCAGGCATCCTGGCTTGGTGGCACAAATTGTGCCGCAGGTGGGTGTGGGGGCGATCGCCCGGTGGTTGCCTCATTACAGCGCCCTCGCTGGGTACTCGCTTTTGTGCCCTGCTGTTGCGGCGTTTAAGCCGTTGGCGAAAAAGCTTCCTCAAAAGCAGCAATACCAGTACCATCGTTGGTTAGATGCTTTGCGATACGGTACCGGCAGCGACTACAGGGGAAGCGTATGAGCTCATCTTTGGCCCGCGATCGCTTTACAACAGAAGTGCAGCGCCCGGATGAAGCCATTAATTTAGCCTTGGCAGCGCTATACATCGCCCAAGAAGAATACCCTGAGCTTGACTGCCGAGCGTATCTACAGCGACTCGATCAGATGGCTGATGAACTGCGTGATCGATTGCCAGCAGAGGCTTATCCCCTCAAAATCATTCGCGCCATCAATGACTATTTATTCCAAGCCCAAGGATTCATCGGTAATCATCAGGACTACTACAATCCCCAAAACAGCTTTCTCAATCAAGTATTAGATCGTCGCACCGGCATTCCCATTACCCTTTCACTGGTTTATTTAGAACTAGCCACACGCATCGATTTCCCAATGGCTGGGGTGGGGATGCCGGGGCATTTTTTGGTGCGCCCCACCTTGGCTGAGATGGCCATTTTCGTGGATGCCTTTCACCAAGGCGAAGTCATGTTTGAGGAGGACTGCCGCGATCGCATTAAAACGATGTACGGCAAAGAGGCACGCATGCTCCCGCAGCATCTAGAGCCCATCGGTAAAAAACCTTTCCTTGCCCGGGTGCTGACTAACCTGAAAGTTATCTACTTGCAACGACAGGATATTGCTCGAGCCCTAGCAGCCATTGACCGCATTTTACTGCTGCTGCCTAATGCCCTGATGGAACGTCGCGATCGGGGGCTAATTTACTATCGCGAAGGGAAACTATCCGAAGCTAAAGCCGACCTCAAGTACTATCTCCTGAATCATCCCGATGCACCTGACATGTTTGAAATTCAACAAGTGCTGAGTCAAATCAACGCCGCCTTACAAGAATGAGTCATACAACGAGTCGTTCTCACCGCTAACTTGTCATCTCTAATTCGAAGGACTGCATCGATTAACGCCTACCCCTAAGCAGTGCGTAAACGCCTATGAGTCAAGAGCTTGAGGGTTGGATTGGTGGTCAATATGCAGCGCGGCTACAGCCAGCGAGACAAGGATGGTACGCTCTGCCCTGTCTGAGCAAGTTATGCTCACGCGCTTTTCCCAAGCCTTACTGGTCGTTCATTTGAAGGCCTAACTTGGTGGCAACTGTCAGCAAGACGCTCAAACACAACTCAAAATGTTTTCATTGACACATGATTAAAATCTTCAGTATGATTAGAGCTTGTGACCTCAATAGAAATCTCAACCATTCAACCTAATTTGACGACCCAATGCCAACAATTCAGCAGTTAGTTCGCTTAGAACGAGCCAAGTTACAAGAAAAGACCAAGTCCCCTGCGCTCAAGAGTTGCCCTCAGAGACGTGGGGTCTGTACTCGTGTATATACGACTACTCCTAAGAAGCCGAATTCAGCACTTCGTAAGGTGGCGCGGGTCCGTTTGACATCTGGCTTTGAGGTGACTGCTTACATTCCTGGCATCGGCCACAACTTGCAAGAGCACTCGGTGGTCATGATCCGAGGTGGTCGGGTCAAAGACCTGCCAGGCGTTCGCTACCACATTATTCGCGGTACGTTAGACACTGCTGGTGTGAAAGATCGTAAGCAGGGCCGCTCTAAGTATGGTGCGAAGAAGCCTAAAGAATAATGCTTTGCGGCAAAGTTTTTAGAGCTCATCAGTTTGGTCTTTCAGGTGTGGGGCGCGCCTTCACAAAAAACGTCCCAAACGGCCTTTAAGCCTGCTTGCTATATCAATCTAAGGATACTTATGTCTCGTCGTACTTCTGCCCAAAAGCGGGTCGTCCCACC
>CAZLYS010000623.1:0-3723 GCA_964563415.1 uncultured Halomicronema sp. | reverse complement strand
CCGATACGGCTGATGAAGTGCTGGATCTGGGCGATCGCCACATCGTGCTGCCAGGGTTGGTCAATACCCATCACCATTTCTTCCAAACCCTGACACGCGTCATTCCCTCGGCCCAAGATCATGAACTATTTCAGTGGCTGCAGAGTTTATATCCCTTGTGGTCAAATATCACTGCCGATATCCTGCGCACTAGCGCACAAATGGCCGCAGCGGAATTGATTTTGTCGGGATGTACCACGGCCAGCGATCACAACTATCTATTTCCCAATGACTGCACTCTGGATGATGAAATCCAGGCGATCCAAGAAATTGGGCTGCGCTTTCATGCCAATCGCGGCAGTATGAGCATTGGCGAGAGCAAAGGCGGACTGCCGCCAGATGGACTGGTCGAGGCCGAAGCTTTCATTCTTAAGGACTGCCAGCGACTCATTGAGCAGTATCACGACAACGAGCGCTACTCGATGCTGCGAATCACGCTGGCACCCTGTTCTCCCTTTACGGTGTCCCAAGATCTGATGCGCGAATCTGCGGCTATGGCCCGGGCTTATGCGGGGGTACGACTGCATACGCACCTGGCCGAAAACGTGAGCGACGTAAATTATAGTCTGGAGCGATTTGGTCAAATTCCCGGTGAATATGCCGAATCGGTGGGGTGGCTCGGTGACGATGTCTGGCATGCCCACTGTGTCAAGCTAAGCGACAGTTCCCTAGAGAAATTTGCTGCGACTGGTACGGGGGTGGCTCATTGTCCCTGCAGTAATATGCGCTTGGCGAGCGGTATTGCGCCGATCCGTAAAATGTTGAATCTTCAGATTCCGGTGGGGCTAGGGGTCGATGGTTCGGCCTCTAATGACGCTGGTCACTTAATGCAAGAAGCCCGCATGGCGATGTTGGCCGCTCGAGTTAGGGATGAAGCGCCAGGGGCGTTGACGGCGAGAGATGCCTTAGCGATCGCCACTCGCGGCGGGGCAAAAGTCCTAGGCCGTGATGATATCGGCATCCTAGCCCCGAATATGGCCGCTGACTTCATCGCAATTGACCTCGAACAGCCTTCTCTCGCGGGTGCTGCCGTGCATGATCCGGTCGCGGCACTGCTGTTTTGTCATGTTGATCAAGTGGCTTACAGCTTTATTAATGGTCGTCGTGTGGTCGACCAAGGACGCCTCACCACCGTGGACTTACAAAAACTCACTCAAAAACACAATCAAGCCGCGTTGCAGTTACTCTCTGCATAGGTAGGTTGCTATGCCCCACCAGCAAGCTGGGCATATCGTTCTCTTGTATTATCTGGTTTGCCAAAACGTACTACTTGTAAGGCACCAGAGTAAATATGGGATGGAGAGCAGAGGGCAAACAGGGTGGTTTGGCTAGCTGTGATTAGCAGCTTTTCACATTGGCCTTTTGCTAGACGACCAATGTGTGCCAATTCTGTGGCGGGTCGTTAAGCCACCAGCCCAGAAATGGGTAATACCCATGCTCTAGAGTTTATGACTCTCTAAATTTCACTGTTTGCTTCCTCACTTATCCGGAATTGGCAACTCGAGAACAGAAAGTGGGTATTAAGTCAGTTATAGAAATCTCTAGATTGATTGCCAATAAATCAACTGTGAGTCTACAAGTTAATTCATGTAGGTTGGCCAAAGATTCTTAGTGAGTTTATGAAGATTACGTGAACCTGGTTATTAGTAACTTCTAGAGCAGGCGTGCTTTCGATTAGGCTAAAAATGTTGAAGTCTCAGGTTTACGCGTTCATAGTTGGTGGCTGTTCCAAGGCTTTCAAAGTCTACAGGTGGGGTTGGTTAGTCTGTCTCTGAGGCGCTGCTCGCAGGCAATTTTTTTGATTATTGTGGTTGAGATGCGCTAAAAGTAGAGGTACGTAAATACCTAAATTCATGGAGTTTGGCCAATCTGGTGTCCGGTCAGTGACAGTTACTGGGAAATGCCTCTAAGGGGTTGAGGTACCAACATGCAATGGAAGACCATACTCAATGAGGCAATTGACCGGGCCCGCCGAGGTGAGCTGACTCAAGCGGTTGTCCTTTTTGACCAAGTGTTGAAGCTGGAGCCAGAGTATAGCAAGGCTCATTACAATCGAGCTTGTGCTTTAGGAGATTTGGGGCGAACGCAAGAGGCGTTGGCTGGTTTTACAGATGCGCTGAGTCTCAACCCTGATTACGTCAATGCTTACCTCAACCGTGGCAACCTTTATCGCAAGATTGGTGATTACGTTGCGGCAATGGCTGATTTTGAGGCTGCCTTACAAATCGAGCCAACCTCGGCTAAGGCCTATGGTGGTCGCGGCTTAACGTATCTGATTCAGGCTAGTTACGCTGCGGCAATTCGCGACTTTGAGCAGGCGCTTGCTTATTCACCCAAGTTTGCCAAGATCTACCTCTGGCGGGGCTGTGCTTATCTGCAGTTGGAGGATTACCATCAGGCGATCGCAGACTTTAATACCGCTCTGACGTACAAGCCTTCTTTGGCCGATGCATTTCACAGCCGTGGCTTAGCCCACATGCGTTTAGGCAATCTTTATCAGGCGATCGCGGATATGAATCAAGCGATCGAGCTTAATCCTCAGTTTGTCGAAGCCTATGGCAACCGTGGTTTGCTACGGCATAAGTTGGGCGATACTGACGGTGCTGTATCCGACTATCAGCAAGTAATGAAGCTAACAGCGGAATTGTCATCGCCCCAAGCAGTACCTGCGCGACCACCGGCAGCGGCTTCTACGGCTCATCCTACCACGTCGGGTATGACCCAGACTTACGAAAAGACGACGACCACAGCCCCTCAACTCGCCGAAATTTACAACAGTCGCGGCAAGCTCAGGGCAGAGTTGGGAGATGCAAATGGCGCGATCTCTGACTATACAAAAGCCCTCTCGATCGAACCCAAAAGATCCGGCACTTATAACAATCGTGGCGTATTGCGCCTCCAAGCTGGACAGTTTGAATCGGCTATCGAAGATTTTGACCAAGCGATTCAGCAAGATCCCAATTCTGCTGAAGCTTATAACAATCGAGGCAATGCCTACTTTCAATTAGGCGACGCTAAAGCCGCACTAAAAGACTTCACCCAAGCACTACAGCTTGATCCTAATTTGACTGAGGCTTACATCAGTCGAGCTCAAGCCCGAGCGGCAGCGGACGATGCGGAAGGTGCACTGCACGATTATCAACGAGCGTTACGGCTGCGTGAGCAACACCGTGGACAGTCCGTTACTTCAACCTCGGCTTAAGGGGTTGCGGCAAAATTCAGCAGTTAAACCTCATCCAGGTTCAGAAGAAGAGTTTCGACATTTGGTGCAACCTCACCGCCTACGGCACCTGGCGTTGCTGAATTAAGAGATGAATCTTGAAGGGACTGGAACATCTTCGAACTTCAGGTCGTGAAGTAACAACCGCACCGAGTGAGCTAGCATTTCCACGGACTTAGAATAACAAAGCGTTTTGCGATGCAACCGAGCCAGATAATGTCGTAGACGCGTGTTTTCTCCTTCCACACGAGTCATGTACGTTTTGCTGACAATCTGATCACCCTCAGGAATGAAACCAGGATAGACGGACCAACCGTCAGTGACATAGAAATAGCACTGCCAGCTCGCCACTAGGGTCCAGAGGGGTTGAAAGGTCTCAGCACTATGATCACCGAGAACCCATCTGTGAAAGGTTAAGGCTTAGCCTCAAAAGTCAAGTCGGCTTAGGAAAAGGAGATAAATCG
>CAZLYS010000622.1:0-3738 GCA_964563415.1 uncultured Halomicronema sp. | reverse complement strand
GCAGTAGCAGGCGATCGCGCGCGGGGAGAAACTTCGCCTCGCATGCAGTCCTATGTTGAGGCTCTCTGTCAGGAAATTCAGGTGACGCCCAATCTCGGTGCACCACTGAGAACGGTCTTTTTTGGTGGCGGCACACCCTCGCTGTTGTCAGTTCCTCAAGTCGAGCAAATTTTAACGACTCTGTCTGCTCACTTTGGGATTGAACCCGATGCCGAAATTTCCATGGAAATGGACCCTGGCACCTTTGACCGAAGGGCTCTGGAATCCTTGCGAAAATTGGGCATCAACCGCGTCAGTTTAGGAGTGCAGTCTTTTACTGATGAACAACTCGAAGCCTGTGGGCGGACGCATCGGCTGGTGGATGTCCATCAAGCCATTGCAGATTTGCAGGCGGTGGGGATGCCCGCGTGGAGTTTGGATTTGATTTCCGGGTTGCCCCATCAGACGATCGCCAACTGGCAAATCGCGCTGGAAACGGCGATCGCTTTTGGTCCTCAACACCTTTCTATCTACGATCTGACGGTTGAGCCTAATACGGTTTTTCATCGGCGTTACACCGCAGGCGAGTCGCCGCTACCGACGGATGACCAAACAGCAGAGATGTATCGTCTGGCCCAAGCGATACTGACCCAAGCCGGTTACGACCATTACGAAGTGTCGAACTACGCTCGGCCCGGTTATCAATGCCAGCACAACCGCGTCTATTGGCAAAACCAGCCGTTTTATGGCTTTGGCATGGGGGCGGCTAGCTACACTCAGGGGCAGCGGTTTCAGCGTCCTCGCACGACCCATGATTACACCGATTGGCTGCAGACCTACGCAGCGGCCGGGGGCCAATTAGACGTGGAGCCCATCACTGAGCGCGATCGCTGGCTTGATCGATTGATGATGGGCTTGCGATTAGCCGAAGGCGTTTCCTTAAAACAATTGGTAGAGGAATTTAGCGAAGAATGGGTCGAACAACTGCAGAAATGCTTGCACCCTTACCGTCAACAGGGGTGGGTTGCTCAGGATGGGGAGCAATCAACCGTGGTCAGGTTCACTGATCCCGAAGGATTTTTATTCTCTAATGTGGTGCTGATCAAGCTCTTTGAGACGTTTGATACCCCTTAGTATTCGTCATGTTTGGGCTCCAGTCATGCAGTAGAATGGCTTCTGGAAATTTCTTGGAGAGAAGGTTTGGGGCACTGGGTGTCCCCCCTCAAGTCCCGGTTTCCATGCTCATGGCGTCCCCTTTTTACCTCTGACTTAACTATGCCCAAGGTTCTAGTATCCGACCCGATTGATCAGGCAGGCATCGATATCCTGTCCCAAGTCGCCCAGGTTGACGTTCAGACCAAACTGCCCCCCGAAGAACTCGTCAAAATTGTGGGGGACTATGACGCGTTGATGATCCGTTCGGGTACCAAAGTCACCCAAGCGGTTATCGAAGCGGGGCAAAACCTCAAAATTATTGGCCGTGCTGGGGTGGGGGTTGATAATGTTGATGTCCCGGCGGCGACCCGTCGCGGCATTGTGGTGGTCAACTCGCCGGAAGGTAACACCATTGCGGCGGCTGAACATGCTTTAGCCATGATGCTGTCGCTGTCTCGCTACATTCCGGTGGCCGATAAATCGCTTAAAGCGGGCGATTGGAACCGGAAGGCGTTCACCGGGGTCGAGGTTTACAAGAAAACCCTGGGCGTGGTGGGTTTAGGCAAAATTGGTTCCCATGTGGCCACGGTGGCTCGGGCGATGGGCATGAAGTTGCTGGCCTATGATCCCTTTATTTCGGCTGACCGCGCTGAGAAACTGGGCTGTCGTTTGGTCGAGCTCGACCTACTGTTTCGGGAAGCCGACTACATTACGCTACACCTGCCGAAAACTCCGGAAACCGCGAATCTCATTAATGCTAAGACGCTGGCGTCGATGAAGCCCACCGCGCGGTTGGTCAACTGTGCGCGGGGCGGCATCATTGATGAGGTGGCTTTGGCCGATGCGTTAACCAAAGGGGAAATTGCGGGCGCAGCTTTGGATGTTTATGCTGAGGAACCTTTGGGCGCGGACTCCCCTCTCCGGGTGCTCGATCGCAAAGTGATTCTGACACCACACTTGGGGGCCTCGACGGAAGAAGCCCAGATCAACGTGGCCACGGATGTCGCTGAACAAATTCGGGATGTGCTGTTGGGGTTACCGGCGCGATCGGCGGTGAATATTCCGGGTTTGCGGGCGGATGTCATGGAGCAAATGCGACCCTACCTGCAATTGGCAGAAACGCTGGGTAATCTGGTGGGTCAGTTGGCGGGCGGTCGCATTGAGTCGCTGAATGTGCAGATGCAAGGAGAATTGGCGGAGAAAGATAGCCAGCCAGTGGTGATTGCGGCGTTGAAAGGCTTGCTGTCTCACGCTTTGCAAGAGCGGGTGAACTATGTGAATGCCAATATCGAGGCCAAAGAGCGAGGCATTCATGTGATCGAAACCCGTGACACCAGTATCAAAGGCTATACCAGCTCGCTGCGGTTAACGGCGACGGGGTCGTTGGGCGAGCATTCGGTCAGTGGGGTCTTGCTAGGCGGTAGCGAGATTCGCGTCACCGATATTGATGAGTTTCCCATCAATGTGCCGCCGACGAAGCACATGCTGTTTACCCTGCACCGCGATATGCCGGGCATTATCGGCAAAATTGGTTCGCTCTTGGGCAGCTTCAATGTCAATATCGCGAGCATGCAGGTGGGGCGTAAAATCGTGCGCGGCGATGCGGTTATGGTGCTGAGTATTGATGATCCGCTGCCAGAGGGTATCTTAGATGAGATTACAAAGGTGCCGGGCATTCGTGATGCCTATACGGTGAGCCTTTAAATCGCATCTACTCTGCTGCTGAGAGAGAACTCATGGCCTTGGTCAATAGCTGGTGGGAAATTCAGGTTTTGTGTGATCCCGCCCTGGAGGATACCGTCTTTTGGCGGTTTGAAACCTTTGGGGGACACGGCACCGCCAGCCAGCGTCGTACCCAATACCGTCAGGTGCAAGCGTACTTTCCGCAAGAGAAGTTTGAACTGCTGGATTTGGCCGCTGTGGCCCTGCGTTTGAAGCAGGATGCCCTCTGTGCAAAGCTGGCGATTCCTCAAACCACCTGGCGGCTGATTGACGAAGAGGACTGGTCGAAGAGTTGGAAAGACCACTGGTCGCCCCAGGAAATTGGCGATCGCTTCCTCATCAATCCAGCCTGGATGGACAAGCCAGAGGGGAGCGATCGCCTCGTCCTGCAGCTTGACCCAGGAGCCGCGTTTGGCACCGGCACTCACCCAACGACCCAGCTCTGTCTCGAATCGCTCGAAATGCGCATTGATCCAGAAACGCCCGACATGGTCGTTGCCGATATTGGCTGCGGTTCTGGCATTCTCTCCATCGCGGCCCTCCTGTTGGGAGCCAAACAATCTCATGCGGTGGACATTGACCCCCTCGCCGTCCGCGCCACGCAGGAAAATGCGGCGCTGAATGGCCTCACTGAGGACCAAATCAAGGCGCAAGAGGGCAGTTTAGACACGCTGATGGAGACCCTGACCAAGCCGGTCGATGGCATTCTCTGCAATATTCTCGCTGAGGTGATTGTGGATCTGATTCCGCAGCTCAACGAAATTTCCCATCCCCAGAGTTGGGGCATTCTCAGCGGCATTTTGCTGGAGCAGTCGAAGCTGGTGGCCGATACGCTGGAGCAGCACGGTTGGGTGGTGGCGACGCTCTGGCGACGGCAAGAAT
>CAZLYS010000621.1:547-3739 GCA_964563415.1 uncultured Halomicronema sp. | reverse complement strand
TAGCAGGCTCATTGCCTACGGGTGAATCACTAATACTTTACCAGAACGACTTTGACGCTAGGTTCACGGCACCAGGAGTTCCTTCAAACCTGGACTTCTCTATTCAGGGAAGTAAGGCCAACCTGAAGTGGGACGAGCCTTCTTCTTCCCAGTCAGATGGATTTCAGTATAATATTCAGATAGAAATTGACGGTGAAACTAATGAGCTGGCACCTTCCCTAAGTAATCAAGCTAATGGCTTTAGGAAGATTGTCGGAGCTGGGAATATTGGTCAGAGCACCGTAACAGAACTTAATGGCCTCATTCCTGGACAGACCTATTCTTTCCAGGTTCAGAGTATAGATCAGGCATTCAGAGGATCTGCTTTTTCTTCGGCTACAGAGTTTACCGTGCAAGGATTACCCTTGGTAGAAGAATTTGAAACAGTATTTGATCTGCCCAAGACGGGTTTTTCAGAGGCTACGCTTTCTCTGGTAGACCTGGATAATGATGGGGATCTGGATGTTGTGGGAATTGGAGCTGATGAAAATGGAGTAGCTACTTCCTTCATTCTTGTGAATACTATCAGTGCTGGCACAGGCATGACCCGCCAAAATCTTCCCTTAGGTTTGAAGAATGGAGACATAGCGGCCGCTGATATAGATAATGATGGGGATGTAGACTTATTTCTCACGGGAGATAATGGCGCTAATCCACAAGCAGTCCTATACCTTAACAATGGAAGTGGTCTGTTCACGGCAAGCACTAGCACCTTTGCAGGCCTGCTAGGGGGAGAAGCTGAGTGGGCAGATTTAGACAATGACGGTGATGTAGACCTTGTCTATCACGGGAATGATGGAACTGATGCAAGTACCCTGGTTTACCTGAACCAACTCTCTGACGGGACCTTCAACCCATTGGCAACAGGCTTCCCTGATGTGGAAAGCGGAGCCCTGAATTTGGAAGATATAGACAATGACGGTTGGGTAGATGTGTTACTTACAGGTAGTAGTGGGACGGAGCTTCTCAGCACAGTGGCTATTAATAACGGAGACCTCACATTCACACAGGATACCGGAGAATTACCTGGACTGAGAGATGCTTCACTGGCCGGAGGAGATATAGACAATGATGGAGATATGGATTTCTTCATCAGTGGAAATGAAAGCCTGGGAGGGAATACACTCCTGACTGAGCTTTACCTAAATAATGGAAATGGAGATTTTCAAAAGAGTACCGTAGACTTTCCAGATGTGTCAAATGGAAGAATTCTTCTATTAGACATAGATCTTGATGGAAAACGTGACCTGTTAATACAAGGAGTAGGGACCGGAAATCTACTGGAACTTTGGAATAATGAGACCCTGGGTAACTCCATCAGTTTTGAGAAAAATGATGCCAGCAGTTCTCTCTTTCCAGCCTTGGGCGGAGGAAGTGGCATTGCGATCGGAGACCTTAACGCAAATAGTACGCCTGATTTCTTATTAACAGGAATCACTGATCAGCCAGGTGCAGGCCCAGAATGGTACTTCCTCTCTAATGAGGGAGCTGAAGGGAATAACACCACCCCTGCTGCACCAGAAGGCTTAGCTTCCTCAACAGCTGGTTCGGCTGTACAGCTTTCATGGAAAGATGATGAAGATGGAAGTACTTACAACCTGTATGTAGGCACAGCTTCAGGTCAAGAGCAGATTAAGGCTGCCGCCTCAAATATTACCAATGGAACTCGCCGTCTGGTCGTAAATGGAAATGTAGGGCATAGCTCGTCTACCAGCATTTCAGGATTAGCACCGGCTACCTATTATTGGGGAGTTCAAAAAATAGATCAGGATGGAGAAGGGTCAGAATTTTCTGATGAAGGAACTTTTGAAGTAGAACCTCCTTTCTTTGAAGAAGTAACTGCTACAGCTTTTGAAAGTACTCCTGAAGGTGTACAGAATGGAGCCCTCAGCTGGGGAGACTATCAAAATGATGGTGACCTGGACCTGTTGGTTACAGGTTCCAGAAATGGCAATCCATCCACTCAACTCTTTGTCAATGATGGCAGTGGAGTATTCCAGGAGGTAAATGCCGGACTGGTCAATGTAGAAGCAGGAGACGCAGTTTTCTTCGATGGAAACAGTGATGGAATCCTGGACCTGATCATTCTTGGAAATACCAACTCTAATCCTATAACGGTTTACTATGAGGGTGCTGCAAACGGGACTTTTGTGGAAAAACAATCCCTCACAGGACTCCGAAATAGTAGTGCTTCAGTTAGAGATTTTGATAGAGATGGAGACCCTGATCTTATTCTTGCAGGGATAAACTCTTCAGGTGATAGGCTAACCTCTCTATTTCGAAATGAGGATGCCGTTTTTGAGGAAGTGACAGATCTTTCTCTTCCTGGGGTAAATGCTAACATTAGCTGGTGGGATTATAACAATGACGGGAATCCTGATATTCTCATCACAGGTTCAGGAGAGGGAGGACCCTTAACCGCTCTGTATGAGAACGTAGGTGGATCAGGTGCATTCACAGAGGTACCTGATTTAGGTATTCCTGGAGTAGAGAATAGCAGTGTCTCTATAGGGGACTATGATAATGATGGAGATGAAGATGTTCTGATTTCAGGAAGTGTAGGAGCAGAGTATATCACTCGTTTGTACCGCAATGATGATGGGACTATTTCTGCTTCAATAGGATTTGAAGGCTTAAGAAACGGAAGTACCGCCTTTGGAGACTATAACCATGATGGATTCCTGGATGTACTACTTACCGGAGAAAATGAAGAAGGAGAAACCTTTGGACTCCTTTACATAAATAATAATGGGACTGCTTTCAACCTGGATCTCACCAACAGTCCAATTCTAACAGATGTTACGCTTGGACAGGCTGCTTTTGCAGACTTTGATACGGATGCAAATGGTACGCTGGATATAGTGATGATGGGAACTGATAATGTGAATAGTTCCCTAACTCTCTTTAAAAATAATACGGTAGCTCCTAATAGCAGTCCTGCTGTGCCTACCAATCTGAGTAGCGCTCAGCAAGGTAATTCTCTCGTACTTAGCTGGGATAGGCCTTCAGGAGGTAATGCTGACGGATATAGCTTCAACATCCTCCTGAGAGATCAGGATACCGGAGAACTTATCTTCAGCTCTCAGTCAGCTACTAATGGCTTGCGGAGGGTTCCGGAAATAGGAAATGCTGGGCATAGGACTAGCATGGTGG
>CAZLYS010000621.1:0-537 GCA_964563415.1 uncultured Halomicronema sp. | reverse complement strand
TCTGGACTTAACCTTGGTAATTATGAATGGACAGTACAGTCTGTAGACCAGGGGCTGGAAGGATCTGCCTTTGCCCCCTTACAAACCCTCAACTTCATTCCTCTGGGGGCCATTTATAATCCATCAGGGATAGCTTTTGAAGGAGTGGATGCCAGTGATGTTGAGTGGGCTGATCTGAATAGGGATGGCGCAGTAGATATCATCCTGATTGGAGAAAATGCAGCTGATGAAAAAATAGCGAAAGTCTACCTGAATGATGGAATAAGCTCTGGAAGCTTCTCAGAATCCAATTTTGATGGTGATCCAGGGATAGGGGCAGGTTCCATCAGTGTAGGAGATTATGATAATGATGGAGACATAGATGTATTGATTGTAGGGGATGATGGAGATTTTTCTACCACCATTTTTAACAATGATGGGAATGGGAAACTCTCAGACAGCAATATTCCTTTCGAAGGCTTGAAGAATGGAGATGGAATCTTCGGAGACTATGATAATGATGGTGATTTAGATGTCCTGATTACTGGAGAATCTAAT
>CAZLYS010000620.1:0-3739 GCA_964563415.1 uncultured Halomicronema sp. | reverse complement strand
AGTCCCAACAACAGCTCAGCGAGAAGTAAAGTCTTGAGACCTCCAACGATGCTGAGTCAAAGGTGATCCGGCCCTCCTGCTTGAATCACAGATTGGTCTGATCTGACAGGGAGATTTTTACCGTATTGATGGGCCTTGCTGGAGCCGCATTAAACTGACTCGATACCTTACTCAACTTATTGATACTTGTCAAAATGAAAGTGCTTGGTTCTCTATTCACAGTTGCGAGTTGCTGCTTACTCATCCTCAGTAGTGGGGTCTTGAGCATGGGGAACGCGATCGCGGCTCCTAGCAACAACCCCTGTCCTAGTGACATGGTGTACATTCCTGGGGGCACTTTTATCATGGGGTCAGACAACCCTGATTTTGTAGAAGAAGAAATTGCTGAGGATGTCACTGTCAGCAGCTTCTGCATCGAACCCCACGAAGTGACCAATGCCCAGTTTGCTCAATTTGTGGAAGCTACGGGTTACGTCACTGTTGCCGAGCGCCCCTTATCCAAGGAGCAGTTCCCCGACTTAGCTGACGATGAAAGGGCCCCCGGATCTTTGGTGTTTCAACCTCCAGAGGAGGGACTGCAGCAGGTGGCCTATCTCAGTTGGTGGCAGTGGACGCCAGGGGCTGATTGGCAGCATCCTTTTGGCCCTGATAGTGAAATTCAGGGTAAGGATGATCATCCCGTTGTTCACATCGCCTACGAAGATGCCGTCGCCTATGCCGCTTGGGCCGATCGCCAACTGCCTACCGAAGCCCAGTGGGAATACGCCGCTCGCGGGGGCAACGCCGGATGGACGTATACTTGGGGAGAACAGTACGCTGCTGGGCAAGCCAATACTTGGCAGGGCCTGTTTCCTTTTTTTAACCTCAAGCAAGATGGTTATCTGGGCACCGCTCCAGCAATGTCCTTTCCCCCGAATAGTTATGGCCTCTATGACATGACGGGTAATGTCTGGGAACTAACTGCGAGCTGGTACACCGTCTTACATGACGATATGGCCCATCGCCAAGACCCCATCGGCCCGACCCAAACTGAGAGTTATGATCCCAAGAAACCGATGGATGGCGCTATGCACGTCATCAAAGGCGGCTCTTACCTGTGTGCAAAAAACTACTGCAGCCGCTATCGACCTGCAGCCCGCGAATCCCAAGCGGTAGATACCGGTACCACCCATATCGGTTTTCGCTTGGTGAAGCCGGCCACCAATCCAGCTGTCTAAGCAGACAAGCCTAAAGTCCAGTTGAAGGGAAAGTTTACTCTGATTGACGATCCTAGTCTGAACCTGCATTATTCATGGGGATTGCCAAAGGTATGAAAGGCGACTCATACAGCCATCGTCTGGTGAGGGCAGTGCCGTAGCGAACAGCAGATTCTGGAATTGAGTCAAAACCAGCTAAAAGTCAGCACAATTTGGACTTTTTAAGCTCCGATAGACACATGACTCAGATCAGTGAGGCTGCTTGCAATTAAGACGACAGTAAATTGCTAACAGAAATACCTTGATGAATACGTCGGATGGATTCACCTAATAAATCGGCAACGGTGAGCAGGGTTAACTTACTAAACTGCTGAGGGTCACAAAGTGGAATCGTATCGGTAATGATGACTTCATCAAACTCGTTGCTATTGAGTTTGGGAATGGCTGGCGCTGACAAGACACCATGACAAGCGCAGGCTAAAACTTCCACTACACCAGCATTGCGTAAGGCGCGAGCGGCTCTGTGCAACGTGTTGCCGGTGTCAATAATATCGTCCACTAATATGGCGGTTTTGCCTTTAACATCCCCAATGACGTTAATCGTAGATGTGGCAATATCGGCTGTGTCTGTGGCGCGGCGCTTGTCGATAATAGCGAGGGGCGCGTCTCCCAATGCTTTGGCAAACGCTCTGGCCCGAGCGACGCCCCCAATGTCAGGCGAGACCACAACAGGGTTCTCAATTTTTCGCTCTAGCAGATGCTGAACTAGCACGGGGAAGCCGGAGACATGATCAATCGGAACGTCGAAATAGGCTGGAATCTGGGGTGAGTGCAAATCTAAAGCTAGCACTCTAGTGGCACCAGCCTGGGCAATTAAGTCGGATACTAGTTTGGCAGTGATGGACTCTCGCCCTGAGGTGCGCCGATCAGCCCGAGCGTAACCGTAGTAAGGCAGCACGGCGGTTACCTGGCAAGCTGAAGCCCGCTTGCAGGCGTCAATCATGATCAATAACTCCATCAACCTTTCGTTGACCGAGTTACAGGTTGGCTGCAATAAAAAGACGTCACACCCGCGAATCGATTCCTGAAACTGGATGTAGGCCTCGCCGTCGGCAAAATGTTTACGTGTTACCGTGCCTAGGCTAACGCCCAAGTAAGCAGCCACTTTTTCGGCTAGAGGAACATTAGCGGAACCCGAGAAAATTCTAAGGCGGTCTCGTGAGTGCTGCGTCTGACTGCTTTGGCTAGTGCCAGATTGAGTCGCAAGAGTCAGCATAGATCGGCCTCCATATGGCTCCCTTACATACGCTCCTAGGCTGGTGCGAATATATCCTCAAACACAGCGCTCCTTGAAATGGCAGCAGCGCAAAATTACACCATGGACATAAATTCAGTAGGTACATGAAGAACGTATGAAGGAGCTTGCACAAACCAGGAATAACACTGATGCCAAAAGAGTGCAGGTTTTTGTTGGACGGCATGTGAACGCTCAAAGACGAGTCGGACCATCCAGACTCAATAACACTCTATTGGAGCTATATGGAGTTCACCAGTCAGTGCGATGTCGTTTGGTATTGAGGTGCCCATGACTACCGCTCTATGTTTTCTAAAACCCATATAAAACCGTCCTTTTACCGATGCTTGTGAGAGGAATTGCTCATATAGACGTGAGCGAACTCACCAGCACTTAGGTCAAAATCGGTGATACTCCTCCGGAGTGGCTCCGCCAACGCTCAGTTTTCTCAGGCAGCGATTAAGGTGCTCTTATTTTGTCGTCAGGGACACTTCAGGCGGGCACCCGACTATAGAACTCAAGATGATTCAGTCGCCCAAGCGACAAGGGGTTCAAGTCATGAAACGTTTTGCTTTGGTCCTGACTGCTCTGACCGCTGTGACTGTTGCCATTGCTCCTGCTAGCTACGCAGCACCTGATTTTGACGAACTGCGGCGCGAAAACTTGGATAAAGATGCCGTGATTGAGGTGTCCTTAAGAGGCGAAGACTTAGACGAATTGCGTCGCCGCAACTTGGATAAAGATGCTGTCAACTTTGATGAGCTGCGTCGCGAAAATCTCGAGAAAGACGAGATCGCCTAAATTAGCAATCTCTTCACCGTGACGATTAGCACAATCCTGATTCTCGCTTTCTTCTCCTTCAATTCTTATTTTTCAAATTACGTCCCACTCATAAAGTCGTTGCTACGACAAGGAGTTCATATTATGAAACGCATTGCATTTGCCCTTACTGCTCTGACTGCTGCTGCTATCGCTATTGCTCCAGCAACTTATGCCGCGCCTGATTTTGACGAACTGCGTCAAGAAAATCTCGACAAAGATGCCGTTGATTTTGATGAACTACGCCGTGAGAATCTAGAAAAAGACGCTGTCTTAGAGATTGACATCAAAGCTATTGACTTTGACGAGCTGCGTCGTGAAAACCTGGACAAGGATGCCGTCATTGAGGTGTCTTTGAGAGGTGAAGACTTTGATGAGCTGCGTCGTGAAAACCTGGACAAGGATGCCGTCATTGAGGTGTCTTTGAGAG
>CAZLYS010000619.1:0-3745 GCA_964563415.1 uncultured Halomicronema sp. | reverse complement strand
TCGCCGCGACGGCCGGCTTGGCGCGGGTCTCGATGGCGCGGCTCACGTCGTCCAGGTTGGCCGCGTCGGGCAGCAAGCTCAGAAGAACCGCCTGGCGGGTGCCCGTCACTTCGGCAACTTTGCGCTCAGAAATCAAGAAGTCCGTCGGGGCCGCTATCGCCTCAATGCCCTGTTTTTTGAAAATGGCGAGCGATCGCGGCATATGCATTGCTGAAGTGACCAGCAAGATACGGTTCATCCCTTCCTGCTCCAAAATGGCTTTGACGTTCACGGCGTTTTGATAGGTATTCAGGGACGTGGGATCTTCCAAAATATCGGCTCTTGGCACGCCCATCGCTTCAGCAATTTGGGCCATGTCATCCGACTCCGGGGGACCACCACCCTTCCACTCGATGCGGCCACCACTAAGGATCAATTTGGGGGCTTTACCAGCTTTGTAAAGCTGAGCCCCCTGCAGCACGCGATCGCCCGCTTCGTTGACATCTACCCACGGCCGAGGTGCATCTGCTGGTCGAGTGCAGCCTCCCAGCACCACGATCGCTTCTGCCGTGGGCATGGTTGGAGGCGGCAGATTTTGCCATTCGAGAGACTGCACAAGTCGGGTGGCGACCCAGGCATTGCTACCCGCCCAAAGGATGAGGACAGCGGCGATCGTGCTCAACATGGCTAGCCGCTGTCGCTTGCGCCAAATGCCCCAAATGGTTATCAAGAGCAACACACTGGCCAGACCAAGCGGATAGACCAGCAGTGGCAACAACTTTGACAAAAACAAAAACATTTGAGGGACCGCATCACACTTTCCTAATTCTGGCAGCTCAAGCAGTCTGATCTCTTCCTTGGCAAGTGCCTTAGGAAAACTCGGCAACCAGCTAAAATGCGATATCGATGCTTGAAGTCTGCACTCCAGACTCTGTTGCTATGTCTGGTCTTGATGTTGGATTAAAGGCACCAAATGCATCATGTAATCGCGTTTGCCAATGGGGGCTCCTGCCATGCGGATAATGTCGTAAGCCGTCGTGAGGTGAAAGTAAAAGTTAGGCATTAGGAAATCATCCACATATGCCTGTCCAGAGAGTTCTAAGTACATCTCTGGTCCAAGTGGAATCTGCGTGATGGTTTCTAGCTTGGTATCAACAGCATCAATCTCGGCTAATAAGGCTTTTGTGGCAGCAATATGCTCGCGTGCCTGCACGAGAGTGTCGACATCTGGCGGCAAATTGTCTGCTGGCTGGTCAGCACACCACAGGGCAAAGTTGCGGGGCTGGTTACAGGTAAAAACGACTTGCGTACCAAATGGCAACATGTCAGGGGCAATGCGACGCTGCAGAAGAGACTCGACATCTGCTGCGAAATGATTCTCGGCCAGCTGTAAAAAGTGGCTGAGGTTATCAAGCCGAGAACTGAAAATGGTCTGTAGTGTTGCAATTTTGGGATTAGCCATCAGGTTTCATGCACACAACAAAAGCCCAAGGCTGAACCCTGGGCCAAAATTCTAGCTATAGAAACTTATTAAGGTTTGCCCTAACCCAAAATTCGCTAAATCTACCTTAGGCAACCCTAGAAAATGCCGGTAATGGGCAGGTGTTGGGCATGGGAGGAATGGGGCAGGCGTTGGTCGTTTCTGGCACAGTCATCACGACCTCGCGCACAACTCGGGCTTCATAAAATTGGCAACCGGTGCAGGGACCGCACGGATTCATCGCGCAGCGCAGATAGGGCGATCGCGCATTCATCTCGCAGGTGAAATCACCGATCACGTAACCGAGACCTTCGATATAGTTCAGATCGCGATCGCGCTCAATGGCGGCTTTCAAGCCTCTACGGGCTGCTGTCTCCATCGCTCGACCAAATTCTGCTTGTACTCGTTCCTGAGACCGCAGGCTAATCCAAGTGGAAATCAAGGCAGGCACTAAACTCAGGCCAAAAATCAGCAAAACTATGAGCATAAGGTTCCTGTCAGAGTCGTCTCGGATATCAATTGAAAAAATCCTATCGTGATTTTGAGAGTGACAGGTCTCAGCTTCATGTATTTGTAGTAATCCTTATGACTTCCCGTTAAGCAATGCAAACTTAATAACAGGCAACGGCCCCCAGCTACATTACTCAACCCTTGCCGAGCCGAGGTTAGGCGTTAGTGTCATCATTCTTGGGCTTAGGCCGATACGTTGAGGCCACGTGCAGTTCTTTTAACTGCTGAGCATCTACGCTCGATGGCGCATCGGTCAGCAAGCAGCGAGCCTGCTGGGTCTTCGGAAAGGCGATCGCATCGCGAATCGACTCTTCACCTGCCATCAGCATCACCAGTCGATCGAGGCCGTAGGCGATACCGCCGTGGGGGGGGGTGCCATATTCAAAGGCTTCCAGCAAAAAGCCAAACTTGTCCTGGGCTGCCTCTGCTGAGAGACCAATCGTTTCAAAGACCTGCCGCTGCACCTCTGGCTGATAAATCCGCAAGCTGCCGCCCCCAATTTCGTAGCCATTGAGCACAAGGTCGTAGGCTTGGGCGCGAGCTGTTTTCAGGTCATCCTGCTCATCTGGACGGGGGGCCGTAAAGGGATGATGCAGTGCTTCCAAGCGCTTTTCATCGGCATTCCACTCAAACATGGGGAAGTCGGTGATCCAAAGCAGGTTGATTTGATCTTCAGGAATCAGATTCATTTCCTTCGCGATCGCCTGCCGTACCCGATCAAGCGTCGGATTCACAATGTCGTTAGGGCCAGCGCCAAATAGCAACAGCGTGCCTGCTTTAGCACCGGTACGGCGGAGCAATTCCTCTAGCTGTTCTGGTTTCAGGTTGTCTTTGATCGCGCCAATGGTATCAATTTCACCCTCTTCTCGGACTCGGATGTACGCCAAGCCCTTGGCCCCAGCTTCGGCTGCCACCTTAAAGAGATCGCCACCAGGTTTGATGCGGACATTGGAAATCACGTCGTTGCCGTTGGGAATGGGCAGCACTTTGACCATACCGCCAGCTTTCACGGCTCCTGAGAACACTTTGAAGCCAGAATCGGCTACGAGGTCAGATACCTCTACAAGTTCTAAGCCGTAGCGAGTATCAGGTTTGTCGCTGCCGTAGCGGTTCATCGCGTCAGCATAGGTGAGGCGCGGAAACGGACGGGGGACGTCAATCCCTTTGACCGCCTTGAAAATGTGGCAAACGAGCCGTTCGTTGAGTTCCAGAATTTCGTCCTGGCTCAGGAAGCTCATCTCCATATCTAGCTGGGTGAACTCCGGCTGGCGGTCAGCCCGCAAGTCTTCATCACGAAAACAGCGGGCGATTTGGTAATAGCGATCGACCCCGGACACCATCAAGATTTGTTTGAAGAGTTGCGGTGACTGGGGCAGCGCAAACCATTCTCCTTCATTCACGCGAGAGGGCAAGATGAAATCGCGAGCCCCCTCAGGGGTAGAGCGCGTTAAAATCGGCGTCTCCACTTCCATAAAGTGCTCTTCGTCTTCTAAAAAGCGGCGAATAGCTTTGACGACCTCATGGCGAACCTTGAGATTCTGGGCCATGCGCTCTCGTCGCAAATCAAGATAGCGATAGCGCAGCCGCAGTTCTTCTTTGACCGCTTCAGCCTCAGCGGTAGATACCTGGAAAGGCAATTGCTTCCGAACGGCATTCAGCAGTTCAATTTCGTCGGCGTAAATTTCGATTTCCCCCGTGGGCAACTTGGGATTGATCGCCCCGGTCTGCCGCTGGCTGACTTTGCCGGTAATCCGCACGACATATTCGTTCCGCAGG
>CAZLYS010000618.1:0-3751 GCA_964563415.1 uncultured Halomicronema sp. | reverse complement strand
CACCAGAATCATCTTGATCAGCCGCGATCTCAGCTTGCTCGTCAGCCAGAGTCTTTGTGACTTCAGCGGGTTCTGCCAACGTATAGTGACCTTCTTCAACCATGGAACGAAACAAGGCAAGTGTGGCAACAGCGTCAGTGACGACTGCTGACCGTATCGTGACAGGAGTGCCATCGACGAGCCTGTGGGTAGATGCGTTTAAGGTGGCCAGAAGGGGAAACTGGGCGCTGCAAAGGCTGACTATGTCAACAGGTAAGACGAGGGTTATTCCCGATCAAAACTGGTGATCGCTGCTTGCATGGCACAATTACGCTGCGCCAGATTATCTTTAGGAGCGATCGCCCTTTTCGACTACCTATGTCCAAAACCGAACGGGAAAAAATGCTCGCCAATGAGCCTTACTGGGCCAATGATGCAGAACTGGTTGAGTTACGGCTCGCAGCAGCGCAGCACTTGCACCGCTTTAACCATTCGCCCCCCGAAGATTCAGAAACGCGCGCTCAGGTTATTACTAACTTGTTGGCAGCCGTGGGGCCGGGGTGCGAAATTTATCCACCTTTTCACTGTGACTATGGCAAGCACATCAAAGCCGGTAAGAATCTCTATATCAACGTGAACTGCACAATTTTGGATTGTAATTGGGTCACTATTGGCGACAACGTGTTGATCGCCCCCAACGTGCAGATGTACACGGCTTACCATCCCATTGATCCCGCCGTACGATTAACCGGGGTGGAAATGGCCGCTCCCATTACGATTGGCAATAATGTCTGGCTGGGAGGCGGCGTGATCGTCTGCCCTGGTGTGAATATTGGCGACAATTGCACCATTGGTGCAGGCAGCGTTGTGACCAAGTCGCTGCCTGACAATGCAGTTGCCGTGGGGAATCCCTGTCGTGTCATGAGATCAGTTACCCCAACGGAAATGTGATGAGCTGGAAAGTGCTGCCCCAAAAACTCATCAGGCAAGTGACTTCCGACGACCTACAGGGAACTGGAATCGAGACTTTCTGCTTCACCAGGCGTTTGGGGTAAGTGCAAGCCGCATTCTTGCTTCATGCCGCGAAATCGCGTGTCGCGATCGCTCTCATCATCGGCCATCAGCGGACGACTGGAATGCCAATCACCGACACTCACATAGCCTTTATCAAACAGAGGATGGTAAGGCAGGTCATACGTTTGCAGGTACCGATAGACATCCCTAGCGGTCCAGTTCAAAATGGGGGAAATTTTGTAGATATCTTGTTGCCGGGTAACTACGTTTAGGGTTTGGCGATGAGCCGTTTGATCAGCTCGCAACCCTGCCAGCCAAGCTGTTGCCCCTAACTCTCGCAAAGCCCGCTGCATCGGCTCAACCTTACGAAGGTAGTCGTATTTATTAAAGGCTTCGACATCTTGACTCGCCCAGAGCTTGCCATAAAGAGCCTCCATGCGGGCCGGACTCATGGGTGATTGATACACTTGCAAATTGAGTTGGAGCCGTTGGGTAAGCTCTTCGGCGAACAAATAGGTCTCTACTGGCAGATATCCCGTATCGACCCAAATAACCGGAATGCCTGGGACCACTTGAGTTACTAAGTGCAGCATGACCGCTGACTGTATGCCAAAACTCGTACTCATAATGAGCCCTTGACCAAAGGATTCATGAGCCCAAGCGACGATTTGTTTGGCATCTTTGCTGTCTAGGTTAGTCTCTAGCGTTTGATTGGCTTGCTTGAGATTAATCATGCTGTCGGAAGGGTCGATTCTGGCCGCTGATGCTTTGGCAAGTGTACGACGGATTGGGAAAATGCGTGTGTCGAGGGCAGCATTCCGGATATCTCCCTTCAACAAAATTGATGTTCTCGCCGCAGTAGATCGAGTTAAGGCTGAATGCTCCAAAAAGCCAATAGCGACCAGTATCAATCCTTCATTGACGGTCAGGATAACGTCTGAACAGAGCTTATGACTTGAGTTTTTGAGTATTCGTGACCAGACTGTGGACAAACTTGTCGAGCCGTTCAGCTAGTTTGGCATCCACCAACTTGCCGTCCTCGTTGAAAGCTTGCCAAGCCTGCCCGATCGCTACCTGCTCCGGAATCACCCAGGCATGCACCCAACGCGCAATTTTGCGTAAATCATTCAAGGCATTGCTATTGGCTTGGCCACCCAAAATACTAATGGCCCCAACGACTTTGCTATCCAAATGCTCAAAGCTCATCAGATCGAGAGCATTTTTCAACACACCACTGACACTGCCGTGATATTCCGGCGTCACCAAGATCAGACCATCCGCCTCTTTAACCGTCTGCCGCAGCTTTGCCACATCAGGATAACCATCATAGTCGCTGCCGCCATCGCAAAAAGGCAGCGACATTTCACGCAAATCGAGAATCGTCACCTCTGCACCCAAGGCTTGGGCCGTGCGGGCCGCGATCGCCAACACCTGATGGCTATATGAGTCTTCGCGCAAGCTACCGGCAATACCGACTAATTTCACCATGAGAACTTCTCAACTTTGACTACAATAACAAGTCATAACGAGTATGACTTAACAATAGTGCTTTTCTTACGTCTGTGATTTAGGGTGCTCTCTCGGGTTACCGTACTCGCTTAAACCGTTGATCAATGGTAGTCACCCCGTTACCAAGCCTAATCTTTAGAGGCTCTACGCACTAATACTGCGGTGTCAATGGTTTTGTCGATTGGCACCAATATTTGTCCACCCTAAGAGAATCCGCTCTATGTCTCCCCCCTAATCTCGCTCCTGCTGGAAAAATTCTCCGGTCCCATCTCTCCAATTGTGGAGATCGGGATTAGGGACTTCCGGTATTCATGCAAGAGGTCGATAAGCTAATGCAAGAGTCATTGGCCACTATGCCGCTCAAGCGACCATGAGATTCAACCGCTACTATTTTGTCTGGGCAGTCATTCTGTTTTTCGTCGAACTGTTGATTGCTCTGTTTATCCAAGATGATTTTATTCGTCCCTATGTCGGCGATGTCTTGGTCGTTATTTTGATTTATGCAGCCGTTAGGGCGTTCTTCAAGGTATCCATTGTGAAAGCTGCGGTCGGCGTTCTGATATTCGCCTTTGTCGTTGAAATACTGCAGTATTTCAAGATTGTTGAGGTGTTGGGATTAGCATCATCAGCGATCGCTCGCATCGTTATTGGTACCACCTTCGATTGGGAAGATCTGTTGGCTTATACCATTGGGATTGCCATTTTGCTGGCGCTGGAACAAGCGTTTGGGCCACGCCCGCGAGAGTGGTACACCCTGAAGCGACCTCGCTAGTCCCAACAGACACAAGTAAACATCAACCATGAGGCAAGATTGGATTTACACTGCACGCGAACGTTTCACCCCCGCTCATCAGGATTGGGCAGCCTATATTGAGTGGTCAGGATTCAGCCACATCACAGAACTCGTCACGCTGGATACGATACTCTGTGGCGATCTCATCAACGATCTTTGGCCAGAAGACTGGGAGTACAACATTCAGGCCGACTGCCGATTGACTTGGTTCACTGATCTAGACTATCTACGTCAACGTTGTCCCTTGCGGCCAGATCAAAATCAACTGGTGGCCGCGATCGAACAGCCCACCCGCCAGCAATTACCACCGATTGGACTCATCCACTGTGGCTTTGATCTGCTAGATGCCGAAGGCTCCATTAGCGTGTTAACGAACTGTGGGCGCTTTCCTAACATTTTCAACCTACATTTCGCAGGTCATCAGCAAAGGAGATAGTATTTCTGGCAAGGTGCGCC
>CAZLYS010000617.1:0-3755 GCA_964563415.1 uncultured Halomicronema sp. | reverse complement strand
CAGTCGCGATCGTGATTAACCACCATCGGGGTACTAGCGCTTGCGGGGCTCCAGCCATATTGGCTGGGTCATCGGCGGCTGATGGGGTTGCATCTTCTTCCCCATAGAGCAGTGCCTTAGAGGCATCGGTGAGATCTTCTTCTGTGGTTGCTTCAGCTTCGCTTGGAACTTCTGGAGGGGCACCAAACGCATTTTCCAACAGGGGTTTGACGTGCATGAGAGCAACGGCAACATTGTCGTGACCATTTTTTTGATTGGCCAGCTCTATCCAAGAGTCAACGGCAGACTGGAGGGAAATAATGTCTTTGGTGATTAAGCCGATGTAATTGGCCCAGGCATTTTCGATTTGATAGTTGTCGCTCAGACCATCGGAACAGAGTAGCAATACCCCTTCTTCATCCACCGTCAGGCGCTGCACATGGGGCGTTAGGTATTGGCTAGGGCGGGTGCCGATCGCTTGGGTCAGAGAACTGGTTTCAGGGCGATCTCGTAGGGCACTGTAAAAGGCTCTGCCAGCGCGGGCTTCTCGACCAGCAATATCATCATCCACCGTGAGCTGATGGCAATAGTCAGGAGTAATCCAATAGGCCCGACTGTCACCGATCTGGGCAACGTAAACCTCCTCTACCTGGATCCAGCCTTGGGGAGTCTTGATGCGCTGGGGCACGACGAGCGCCAGAACGAGAGTCGTGCCCATGCGCTGGCGTTCGCTACGGCCCTGGGCATCATTTTGGGTGTTGACTAAATCATTGACCACACGAATGGCGGCTTCGATTTGTTGAGCAATTACCTGTGGGGGCACGGCAATCTCTTCGCGGCCACATTCGGCCAAGAGTCCCTGCAGTTGAGGCTGCAGCGATCGCACCACAATCTGGCTAGCGACCTCACCAGCCTCGTGGCCACCGACGCCGTCACACACGATCGCGATACGCGGCGTGGGGATTTCGGGCTGCTCCCCAACGGGATAACAGGCGTCTTCGTTACGGGCTTGCGTGGGGCCAGGATGAGTATCCCCCGCTACTCGAAAGCGGGGTCGATAGGTCGCCGATTCTCTAAGTAATAGGTAGTTGAGGTCAACCGATAGTTGCTCGGGAGCCAGATCGCGGGTCGTCATAGACTGCACCACACTCGTGAGGGAAGCCGCGATCGCCCCTTGAGCAGAGTCGGCTAGTGTGACCCAACTATTCCCCAGCTCTTTTAGGGTCGGGGCGCTAGGGTCGGGAATGAGCTGCAACAGGCGGACGCGCCAGCCTTCAACCCGGACATTCTCAGCATCCAGTAGGCTGCTTGCTACGTTGAGCGGCTGCAACACCTGCCAGAGTTGCCAGAGTTGCCAGAGCCAAGACATTTGCCGAACGGCTGATACCGTCGGCCATTGCTCTGACAAGGTTGGAAAGAGTTCGCCAGAGCGGAGATTGATTGGCGCATTTTCGAGTAACACCCAGGGTTCCTTTTTGCCCGGTTGCGGCAGCACATCATAAACCCCAGGCACATGCACTCGCTGGCGGTGGGCCTGTAGGTAAGGGCGCACTGTTGGAGGCAATGAGTCTGGGGTGGCTGGTGGGGTTTCTGGTTTCAAGTCCTTCCAGATTTGCGGGGCGATAACTTCATAGCGATCGCCGACGGTGTCACCGACTGCTAAGTCATCTGCTCTAGGGCCGATGGCCCACAGACACACTCGCGTTTGCGTCCCTACTCGCTCTGCACTTACTGTCATTTGCTTAGATGACCTTAGTCCATCACAACACTGCCTGTAGTCTGTCTTGGCACTCAGGCCAAACAGATTAGACTCAATCCTAGTGGATATTTTCGTTTTCGCTCACTGAGTTTGCGGCATATTTAGCGTTATGCCCTAAACCTAAACGAATTGTGCTGATTGTAAGTAACTCCGGAGAAACGGCGTCATCATATTAACGAAGCATTACCTACAGCATGTTTCCTCGCTAAGGTCAGGGTTTGAGACTACCGTATGTGGTTGGTCAACGGTCTATGGGCCTTGCTGATTAGGTTAAGGTCTGTAGCGCTTCATGTGGGCAACCCATTCTTCCAGAGGGATTTCTTATCTGTCATCTCGCTTCTTTAGGGGCAGAGCTATGAAGTCGTTTGTGGCTCTACCTGAGGGGCTCAGACAGTCGAGAACTCACCTCACAAAAGTGAGATGGCCTCTGCCGTCACAACGGGCAACTCTAGGTTAGGAGGAGAAGACTTTCCCTGTTTTCAGGAAAATCGCCAGTTAATTGTGTAGATCCTCTTGAAAAGCAAACACCTCCTGACTGGGAAATTCGTTGAGAGGCTTTACCCGCCTCTTAGAGCGATTGGCACCGCTGCTGACTGGTTGCTGATGATTTTGCTATTTCGTATCTTTGGCAGGCTATGAGTCTTCCTTTGTTTTGGTTAATCGTGGGTGGGGTGTTCTGCTTGATGGAACTCTTGTTGCCCACTGCATTTATTGAGGCAACTCTAGGCGTGAGTGCCTTAGTGGTGTCCGTCGTTGCTCTAGTCGTGCCGCAGTTTTCCATTCAGGTGGCAATTTGGATGGTGCTGTCGGTACTGGCCAACTGGGCCTTGAAGCGCTTTGTACCTAAACGCACGCCCTATATTTTGGCCGACTCGACCGAAGCCCGTACGCTGACGGCGATCGCCCCCGGCACCACTGGCAGAGTGATCTATGAAGGTAATTCTTGGCAGGCGCGCTGTGAAGACTTGGACGCGGCGATCGGTGCTGATGAACCCGTAATCGTTGTGGGCCGCCAAGGCAATACGCTGCTGATCATGCCAGAGCACAGTATTCTTCCGTAACGGCTGTTTCAGTGCAACTATCAACTCCCTGTTTGCGTGCCCCGTTTTTGAGGAAATTGAGGAAATTTAAGTTATGAATCCCCTGGCTTTTTTGGTTGTGTTGGCATTGGGTGGTGGTGTGGCGGCGAGTTCCGTCAAGATCGTGAATCAAAGCGATGAAGCCTTGGTGGAATCGCTAGGGCGCTACAACGGCAAAAAGCTGACCCCTGGCCTCAACTTCATCACGCCCGTGGTCGACAAAGTCGTGTATAAGCAGACCGTGCGGGAACGGGTTCTAGACGTGCCGCCTCAGTCTTGCATCACTCGTGATAACGTTTCGATCTCGGTAGATGCGGTGGTGTATTGGCGCATCGTAGATATGGAAAAAGCCTACTACAAGGTCGAAAACCTGCAGGCAGCCATGGTTAATTTGGTGTTGACCCAGATTCGGGCCGAGATGGGCAAATTGGAGCTGGATGACACCTTTACTGCCCGCTCCGAAATTAACGAATCTTTGCTGCGGGAGTTAGATATCTCCACCGATCCCTGGGGGGTCAAGGTGACGCGGGTCGAACTGCGGGACATCATGCCGTCTAAAGCGGTGCAAGATTCCATGGAACTGCAAATGGCGGCGGAACGGCGTAAGCGGGCCGCCGTCCTCACCTCTGAAGGAGAACGAGAATCGGCAGTCAACTCGGCCAAAGGTCAAGCTGAGTCGGAAGTTTTGGCCGCTGAGTCGGGTAAGAAAGCGGCGATTTTGGATGCGGAAGCCCAGCAAAAAGCCATCATCCTCAAGGCCCAAGCTTTCCGTCAAGAAGCCGTACTCAAAGCACAAGCTACCTCGGAGGCCATGGCGATCATTGCCGACAAGCTCCGCAATGACCCGCAGGCTAGTTCGGCTCTGCAGTTCCTGCTGGCACAAAACTATCTGGAAATGGGCCAGCAAATTGGGGAAAGCGACAGCAGCAAGGTCATGT
>CAZLYS010000616.1:0-3763 GCA_964563415.1 uncultured Halomicronema sp. | reverse complement strand
TCATCCCGTGTTCCAGCCTGGTGAGCGAAAGGCAATTTTCATAACGGCGATCGCGTCGTCTAGCTTTGGCTCGCCCGGTGCGTTTTGTCGGACGCTTGTCGATCACTATCGCATCTAATGCCTGAGCCTTCTTACATGGCGACAGCCCTGATTGAGGGAGGCGCTTATCCATAGCCAAGAGCAATCTGAACAACATTGTTGAGAAGTGTAAATATTTCGACTGCTAAATGTGGCCAAAAGCTCTCAAAGCCGTTACACAGACTACGAATTCCTTTCCTGAGAAGACTGAAATCTGTACACTAATCAATGTTGAGCAGTCATCCATCCCAGTTTTTATAAACATATGTCTGTAGTTAGCCAAGTCATTTTGAATGCCGATGATGAGCTGCGCTATCCCACCATTGGCGAGCTCCAAAGCATTGGAAATTATCTCTCCACTGGTGAGCGCCGCCTACAAATTGCCCAGATTTTGTCTGAGAATGAGAAGAAGATTGTTGACAAGGCCAGCAAAGGGCTGTGGAGTATTCATCCCGACTACATCGCCCCTGGCGGTAACGCCTTTGGGCAAAAGGAACGGGCACTTTGTTTGCGTGATTATGGCTGGTATCTGCGTTTGATTACCTACGGCATTATTGCAGGTGACAAAGACCCCATTGAGCGCATTGGTTTGGTGGGGGTTCGTGAAATGTATAACGCGCTGGATGTACCCGTGCCTGGCATGGCGGATGCTATTCGCTGTTTGAAAGATGCTTCTCTAGGGCTCTTGTCTGAAGAAGAAGCCAGCGAAGCTGAGCCCTATTTTGACTACATCATTCAAGCGATGTCTTAGGTTGAGTCAGTCTTCAAGCCCTATCGACTTAATCGGTAAAACCGGATTCTCTGAGCGATGCACACACTCTGGACGTGATTGATGCTAGGAGGAGCCGGTTTTAAGCTATGGGCTTTGGTGGCACAGCAGCTTCTGTCTGTGTCCCATGCCGCAATAGCAAGAGGCGCTACAGAGCACTTTCAGGCTAATTACCGAGGCTAATGATTCTGCTTTCAAGGATTGCTTGACAATAGCTGGTGGTCATCATTTTTCCCTGAGAAACTTAAGCTGGTGGTCATCATTTTTCCCTGAGAAACTTACCGATCAAGATGGCGACCAGTACGGTTAGATAAATTTGGCCGATCAGACCAATGGCTAATGCGACCGAACGCGCGATCGGCGCTTCTGGGGTAATATCGCCATACCCAATGGTAGAAAGACTCACCATGCTGAAATAAATCAGGGAATTGACTAACCCTCGTGCAGGCATGGGTTCGCCATTTAACAAGAATGAACCAGGTAACTGCGTTTCGATAAGCACGGCTATGAAGCCGCCGGATAAACCAATCATCAAATAGGCGGCAACTGCGCCACAAATAATATTGAGATTAACGATTTGACTGCGAATCACGCCCAGCATGATGGCAATGGTAACAGCGGTCACAAATAAAAGATATAAGAAGTAAACTGTGAATTCCATCGCCGGGATCTGACGTGCTGCCAGGGTGCCGACCCAATCTAGACCGAGCAAGATCAACCCGACAATCGTGAGCTGGCGAATAATTTGCCGTTCATCGCTAGCAGCTAAAATGCCCGTCAAAATAATGAAGGAGAGCAATAGATTAAAAATGTATTTGCCGACTTCGCGATCGGGTAATAAGGGATTAACAATGATCAGCAAAAAAACAGCGATCAAAACCCAAACAAATTTGGACTCCGATCGCTGTAATGTTAGTAGTTTGGATGCTATGGAATGGCTGATCTTGCTGAATGGCATGCTAGCAGTCTTAACCCCAGTCGTATTCCAGCTCGGCATCACCCAGCATGCGTTTCACTGTTGAGCGAATCGTTTGTAGCTCTTCAGGGGTGACTTTATGATCAGCGTGAATGAGTTCGCGTACAGCCTGAATTTCGGCGCTCGAAGCTTTGCCATCAGCGAGGGCTGATTCCACCAAGACCCGTAGTTTTGCGAGATGGGCTTGTTCCTCGGGGGAAAGGGTATGTTGGTCAGAACGTTCAATTTGCATGATGCAGTTTCTCCTTTACGCGGTGCAATGGTCGGGAAGCTGAGACAATTCGTAACCTACGGAAATCAGGGCGATAGTGGCAGGAACACTGGATGACAAACAGAGAAATCTCTTGGTCAGTGGATGTCTTTACGTGGCTTTGCGGCTGTGATCAGACGCGGTCAATTGAGATGAGAGTGATGGATAACTGGGCTTACTCTTCAGATTGGGTGGACTGAGCTAACTCAGCTTCTTCGCGATCGCGCTTTACCTTCAGTTGGCGGAGTCCTTCCCAACTCCAGCCCACTACAAAACCTCCTGCCCCACCCACGACCACATAAATCCGCCTTAGGTTCTGATACGGACGGCTAGTATATGGCGTTGCGGCTAAACCATATAAAACGACTCCTAATCCAATACCCAACACGGTATTGACCAAACCGGCATAAACCATTCTGCGCCAATTCATGGGTTACCTCCTAGGCAGGGTTTTCACCTTCTTGGAAGGGAGTAGGAACGGGGTTTTCGGTTTCGCCAGGCGTGCTGTGACCGTTGGCACTCGACAAGTCAGAACCATCAGGATGCGGACTAACCCCATTCCCTGATGAACCGCCATCAAGACTGCTCGGCGGTTTGGTGCCGAGGAAATGGGCTTCCAAACTCTTAATCACCACATACAACACGGGCACGATGAGGAAACTCAAGACTGTCGCCACCAGCAAGCCCCCAAACAGCGCCGTGCCGATCGCCCAGCGAGACGCCGCCCCAGCTCCAGTCGCAATCACCAGTGGAAAGAAACCCACCAGAGAAGAAATCGCCGTCATCAAAATCGGCCGGAAGCGTTCCTCAGCCGCTCGCTGGGCTGATTTCACGATAGTCATCCCCATCTCGCGAGACTGGTTAGCAAATTCCACAATCAGAATGGCGTTTTTACTGGCGAGCCCAATTAGCATCACCAGGGCTACCTGTACGTAGACGTCGTTATTCAAGCCCCGTATAGCAATGAATGACAGCGCTCCGAGCATGGCTAGAGGCACCGTTAACAGAATGATGACGGGGTCAACGTAACTTTCGTACTGCGCTGCCAGGGTCAAAAAGACCATGATGATGCCGAATAGGAACACTAAGGCCCCCAAGCTGCCAGCGGCGAGTTGTTCTTTTGCCAGACCAATCCAATCGGCTGCAAGGCCTTGTTGTGGTGTTTCTTCGATCGCTTCATTCATGGCGGCGATCGCCTGACTGCTCGAAGCGCCCTCCGCCTCGCTCATTTGGAACTTGATCGAGCGATAACCGTTGTAGTGGGTGATAATCTGTGGGCCAACGACCGGGCTGACTGTGGCTACCTTGCTCATGGGAATCATTTGGCCGGTGCGCGATCGCACATATAGCGACTCTAAATCATCCGGGGCGTTGCGGTAGTCACCATCGGCTTGCACATAGACTTTATAGCTGCGGGTGCCCAAGACAAAGTCATTGACATACTGCGAACCCACCGAAACCCCAATCGTTTGCAGGGCTTGTTGAAAGTCGATATTGAGGGCTTCAAGCTGATTGCGATCCAGGTCAATTTGCAGTTGGGGGGTGCCAGCGGTGAACTGAGTATAGGCCGTGCCAATTTCTGGTTTTTCATTTGCGACGGCCAAAATCTCGTTGGCTGCCGCGAGGAAGTCATCAATGGTATAGCTACCGCCAGTACGATCTTGCAACTGCAATTCTGATTCACCTGTGG
>CAZLYS010000615.1:0-3767 GCA_964563415.1 uncultured Halomicronema sp. | reverse complement strand
GGGGTTAAAGCTCACCGGATTTTGAAAAAAGATCACGTAGTTCGGCGTGATCATGAAGTCATGCATAAAAGCAAAACCGGGGATGCTCTGCTGATAAGACGTGATGCGATCGCCCGACGGTGCAAATTCATGGATTCGAATCGTCGGGCGATCGCATCACGTCTTATCAGCAGAGCATCCCCGGACGTGATGCGATCGCCCGACGGTGCAAATTCATGGATTCGAATCGTGCTGGACAGGCCCGTCTTGATGGAGAAGTTGACTAAGCGCGGTTCTCGGCCTTGGGCGGGGTCACCCGGATCAATCTTCGGATGGGCGGCAAACGCATCACCGGGTTCGAGCAAACCGTCTAAATCATCCAGCCCTAAAGTTTCTAAGGTTTCAGGCTGCAGGCGATAGGGTGCTGCCGCTTCCCACAGGGCCAATAGCTTGCTACCCCAGTAAATGACGTGGGTGTTAGCAATATTCTTGAGTCTCAGATCAAACAGATTGGCGAACCAGCCCCCCGGCTTTTGGGTACCAAAGACGCCCCGGTACAGAGGCTTTCCGGCAGCTTGCTCGGCCACATACCCCTCAGTGCGCACGAAACGATTGCGATAATAGGCTTTGCCATCCTTAAAGGCGATGCTGCTAATCATGCCGTCGCCGTCAAAGGGATGCTTAATCGTTTGTCCGTGAATGTCGAGCAGTCCAGGGCCGTTGCGAAACAGGGTGCCTTCTAGATCAGCGGGAATCTCCCCTTCAACATCCTCAAGCCAGTAGGCGAACTCTTCGGGTTGCGATCGGTAGCCGCTCCGCCAATCGTCCATATCAAAGGACAAAGCACGATTAGCGTCAGCGTTTTGGGGAGAAGGCAGGGTTTGCATAGTTAATTGAGCGTTGGTGAATAGAAGAAGTGATGGCAGGGGCTAAGGACAGAACATTCGCCAGCCAATCGAGGCAAGGCTAAAGCTTTTGGCACTATTTAAGCGGCGATCGCGAACCTCAGGTTTCTGATTCCACGGCACCGACAGGGAAAACAACCGGTGGTTTCGTCTCGACTGCAGGGGAGAGCTTGGCTGTCTGACTGGTTGACAAGGTTTGACTTGAAGCAATCGTGCCCTCTCCTTGCGAAGATGTCTTAGGCAGTAAGAACAGCAGCGGTAACGGTAGCAATGTCGACAAGTTCGTCACCGTGACTAGCAACCATAAGTTGTCAAAGTTGGTTTCAGTAACGCCCAACCAGTGGGTCAGCACGGCTCCAAACTCATGGGAAAGTAGACTAGCCAGGTTCACAATTGACATCAGCAAAGCAAACAGGGTGGCTTCTACCCCAGCGGGACAAATGCGCGCCGAAAGCACCAGCACTGGCATAAAAGAAATTTCTCCCATGACTGTCAAAATGAGGCTGTCGCCGAGGCTAAACCACTCGTCACCAATACCGATCGCGCGATTTGTATGGGTGACCAGCAGCAACATGGTGAAGCCCAGTAGCGTCGACAAAACTGTTGACCACGCAAAAATGGTGCGAAAGGGAACGGCTTTAAGAAATCGCTGAAAAATCCAAACGCCTAGTAGCGCAGCGATGCTCGTCACCAGTCGTACCCGCCCCAAAAATTCGGGTTGGAATCCCAAATCATTGGTGGTGAAAAAGAAAAAAGCTGAGTCGGCAGTAGGTGTGGCTTGCCAGAGAAAGAGAAATAGCGCTGGCATCCAGATGACTTTTTGGGTGATTGCGCCCTTGAGTTGCTTGAGCTGACCGCCGATGACTGCCCAAGTAGAGGTTTCGGTGACGGGGTCTTCAGCAATCCACCAAGCTACCGCTGAAACCACTAAAGGAAATGTTGCCGTCACCCCAAAGACCGATCGCGTTCCGACATATTCCAGCAGTAACCCCCCTAAGTAAGCGGTGATGATGCCGCCGACTGCAGCCGCTCCCCAGGCGAGGGATTGCAATGATCCGGCATCGCTGTGCGATTCTCGCCGCGCCCGTTCCACCACCAGAGAATCGACTATCACATCCCCGACTGCAACCGACAGAGAACTCAGGGTAATGGCGGCGATCGCGGCCCATCCCGTATTCACCACCGTGGCCATCGCTAGCCATGCAGCGGTGCCTAACAGCCCCGATAAGATCAGATAAGGGCGTCGCCGATACCCCAATATTGGGAAGCCGTCAGAGATGAAGCCGAAGAGCGGTTTCATCGTCCAAGGAGCAGCTGCTATGCCGGTCAGGGCTGCGACTTCTGCGGGAGTGAGTCCCAAATCATCCTTGAGAAAAAAGCTCACGGCTAGTCGCGCCAAGCCCAAGATGCCCTGCACAAAGTACACCAGCAAGATAGCTGTGAGCTCTAGGGAAGCCTCTTGACCAAACAATACGCGCTTTTCTATGAATTGCTGGAGACTCCCTTTTGGAATTGAAGAATCGGTCATACCCGCCTTTTGTGCGATCGCAGATCGCGCCATCTCGATCCACTTCTATAAATATTGCGTTTTATTAATCTCCTCCATGATAAACACTTCGCACTCAATAGGCATCATCGCTGTTGTGAGCAATGACAGTCTGCGAAGACTCATCGTCTAGCGTTAGGTAGGGCGCATCCTCGTCTGAGGCAAGATTGCAGTTGCCTTTATCAGCCGGGAGTGGTGATTAATAGCCGGATGATGAAAAAAGTAGTTTACGGTTGACTCGGTTCGGTTGGTTCGGTGTGAAAATTCGCCATGTTGGTGAGGTTCTTGCTACTGTTGCTTCTCTGATCAAACTCGCATCATAAGAGTCATAGAGCGCAAGCAAAATAACTCTCAAATAGAGATTTAGGAGGCAACCCATGATTGTTCGTTACTGGCATCCTTTCCAAGAAGTTGAAACCCTTCGTCATCAGCTTGATAATGTTTTCAACGAAGTTAGCAACGCTATCGAAGCCAAACCTGTAACTTGGAGCCCAGCATTCCGTTTAGTTGAGAATGGCGATCGCTATGTATTGACCGTTCAATTAGCAGGAATTGACCCTGATGCGATTGATATTCAAGCCACGCGGGAGAATATCGTCATTACAGGTGAGCGTTTACAGGCTGAGGTTCCAGAGGGCGATCGCCTGTTATACGACAACGTTAATTATGGTGCCTTCCGCCGCGTTGTTAACCTGCCAGAGGCCATTCAAAATGATGCTGTTGAAGCGAATTTTGAGCATGGTTTCTTGACTTTGACGTTGCCTAAAGTTGAGGAAGTTCGCAATAAAGTTGTGAAAATTAGCCTCAAATGTGATGTTGATAGTTCGACCGAGGAACTCCCTCAAGCTGATGCTTAATGCAGATGTTTAGTTCAACAGATTAGCTAGTTAGTGAGTCATGATGTTAAGGGCAGCGATCGCTGCCCTTTTTTATATATATGGTCTTTAAAGTCCACAAAAAACTATTCTCAAACCTATTTGCAAATCTTGCCATTAACGAATATATGGTTTCGCTGGAGACTTACCTCTGCTCGACTTTGGAAAAGTCTAAAGGCTTGACCTAAGATACAAGTAGACCCAATGTGTCTTGATTACCCTTTTTGCACGCTTTCTATGGCAACAACGATCGTTTCCCCAGAAGTTTTGACTGAAGAGGTTGAAAAGCGCCGCAACTTTGCGATCATTTCTCACCCTGATGCAGGCAAAACGACCTTGACCGAAAAGCTGTTGTTGTACGGAGGTGCGATTCACGAGGCGGGGGCTGTAAAAGCGCGTCGAGCACAACGCCACGCGACCTCTGACTGGATGGAGATGGAACAGCAGCGGGGCATTTCCATT
>CAZLYS010000614.1:0-3773 GCA_964563415.1 uncultured Halomicronema sp. | reverse complement strand
CATATAGCTGAGACGTACTGACGATGTTATTGCCGGCCTCAGCGATCGCCTCGACCACTTTCCCGCCCAGCTCTCGGGGGGTGAACAGCAGCGGGTCGCCATTGCCCGAGCGATCGCTAAACGTCCCGAAGTGCTCCTCTGTGACGAACCCACGGGGGCTCTCGACTTCCGAACTGGCAAGCTGGTCCTCAAGGCCTTGCAGCAAGTCAACCAAGAATTCGGTACCACTACCGCCGTCATCACCCACAATGCCGGGATCGCCGCGATGGCCGATCGCGTCATCCACATGCGCAGTGGCGAAATCAGCGCGATCGAATTCAACACTGAAAAGGCCGATCCAGAGGAGTTGGAGTGGTGAGAAGAGCCAGTGATTGGGAGATGGGGGGAAGTGGGGAGATGGGGATATTTAGATGGAGCACCACTTGGAGGCTTGGTTGATGAGATTAACGAGTTTGCCGAGAATGCGATCGTAGTCTTCGTGGAGGTCCTTTCCTGTTGCTTGCGTCATGTATCCACATTTGACTGCGAAGGCTATCCAAGTTTGGGTTTCAGCAGCTTCTGCCTGGCAATCCGTCAGCTTAGAAACAAAAGCAGCCTCATATCTTCTCTTACGCCAAGCCTCAGCCAAATTTGCACAGACAGAGCGCGAAGACCGGCGCATTTGATCTGTCAGCGAGTAGCGCTCCTCCACCGGAAAACGCTTGGACAACTCAAAAATCTGCATTGCCCCACCAAACGCCAACTGATAGACCTCCAAATCCTGATGTCGCCGAATAAATCTTCGTTCCATCACCCGTAATCCGCCAAACACCCATTCCCCCCCGAGCATTCCCCATCCCTCCACCCCCCTATCTCTCCACCTCAACCTCTCTCCACCTCCCCATCCCTATGCTCTCCCTCGATCGCAAACTCATCCGTGACCTCCTGCACCTGCGGGGACAGGTGATCGCGATCGTGCTGATTGTGGCCTGTGGCATTGCAAGCATGGTGACGATGCTGAGTGCCTACGACTCGCTCAATCTGACTCAGGCGACCTACTACGACCAATATCGATTTGCCGATGTGTTTGCGTCGTTGAAGCGGGCTCCCGAGCAACTGGGCGATCGCATCCAGGAAATTCCCGGCGTGCAGCAGGTGCAGACGCGGGTGGTGCGGGATGTGATTGTGGATGTGCCCGGTCTGAAAGAACCGGCGACGGGTCGCTTGATTTCGGTGCCGGATCAGCAACTGCCGGTGCTGAATGGGTTGGCGATTCAAGAGGGGCGCTACATTGCCTCGGGTCGTCGCGATGAGGTGCTGGTGAGCGAGACCTTTGCGGAGGCGAATCAGCTGGCGATCGGCGATGCCCTCGGGGCGGTGATCAATGGCCGTTGGCAAGATTTGCGAATTGTGGGCATTGCTCTCTCACCGGAGTATGTGTACGAAATTCGCGGCACCGATTTGCTGCCCGACAATGAGCGGTTTGGGGTGATGTGGATGGGGCGAGAAGCCCTGGGCACGGCCTTTGATATGGACGGCGCATTCAACGATGTCACCCTGACGCTGGCCCACGGGGCCAGTGAGGCGCAAGTCATTTTCCAATTGGATCAACTGCTAGATACCTATGGGGGGCTGGGGGCGATCGGTCGCTATGATCAAATTTCTCATCGCTTTTTGTCGGATGAAATCACCAGTCTGCAAGCGATCGCCGTATTTATGCCGACGATCTTTTTGGGCATTGCGGCCTTTCTGCTGAATCTTTTGCTGGCGCGGTTGGTGAGTACCCAGCGCGACCAGATCGCGGTGTTGAAAGCGTTTGGCTACAGCAATCGGGATGTGGGGCTGCATTACCTGAAGCTGGTCGCCCTGATCGTGTTGGCCGGGGCCGGGCTTGGCATTGGGCTTGGCCTGTGGATGGGAGAGGCCGTGACGCGCAACTATGCTAACTTCTACCACTTTCCCCTCCTCACCTTTCGGGTGGAGCCTAGCCTGGTGATGATTTCGGTGGGGGTGAGTTTGGCAGCAGCGGCGATCGGGGCGGCGGTGGCGGTGGGCAAAGCGGTCAACCTGCCTCCCGCAGAAGCGATGCGCCCGGAACCGCCTGCCGATTTTCGCCCTACTTTGGTAGAGCGCCTGGGGCTGCAACGGCTGTTTTCGCCTGCGGGGCGCATCATTCTTCGCAATGTGGAACGGCAACCCATCAAAGCGGGCCTGACCATTTTGGGCTTATCCCTAGCGGTGGCGATTTTGGTGGTGGGCCATTCTTTCGAAGATGCGATGGACTACCTGATCACCGTGCAGTTTCGTCAAATCCAACAGGAGGATATTACCCTCTCCTTCACCGAACCCCTTTCTAGTCGGGCTCGGTTCGACCTGCTGAACTTGCCGGGCGTCATTCGGGCGGAGCCGTTTCGGGTCGTGCCCGCGCGGCTACGGTTTCAGCAGCGCACTTACCTGGGGGGCCTCACGGGGTTACCCGCTGATGGCACTTTGCGTCGCTTGATGGATCGCGACCTCAACGTCCAGACGCTACCGGCCCAAGGCGTCTTGTTGACCGACAAACTAGCCGAAATCTTAGGGGTGCAGCCGGGCGATCGCTTGACGGTGAAGGTACTCGAAGGGGCTCGCCCCACCCGCGAGGTGACCGTCGTGGGCCTGGTGAATGAGCTGATTGGGGTCGCCGCCTACATGGACATTCACGCCCTGAACGACCTGATGCGCGAGGGCACCACCCTCTCAGGCGCATACCTGGCGGTCGAGCCCGAGCGGTTAGACGCCATTTACGCAGAGTTGAAGGAAACGCCAGCAGTGGCCAGTGTAGCGCTACGCCAAAACAGCGTGCAGCAGTTTGAAGAAACGATCGCCGGGAACCTCGAAGTTTTCACCACGGTGCTGGTAATTTTTGCCACCGTCATTGCTTTTGGGGTGGTCTACAACGCGGCTCGCATTGCCCTGTCAGAGCGGGGCAGAGAACTCGCAACCCTGCGTATCATTGGCTTTAGTCGAGCGGAAGTCGGGTTTATTTTGTTAGGGGAACAAACGCTGCTGCTCTTGGTCGCCATTCCCATCGGCAGTGCCATGGGGTTTGGGTTAGCGGCCCTGATGAGTTTTTTCTACAATACCGAACTCTATCGTTGGCCCCTGGTGGTCGCCCGTTTCACCTATGGATTTGCCGTTGGCATTGTGGCGATCGCTGCTGTGATGTCGGGCTGGTTAATTTTGCGGCAGATTACCCAGCTGGATTTAGTTGCCGTACTCAAAACTCGTGAATAGAGGAGTATCGTCATGGCTCAGGACACTGATTTGCGTCTGCACCCCACCGAAGAAACTCGCGAGACCGAGTCGTCAACCCAGACTCCTAAGCGCTGGGGTCTAAAGCTGCGGCCACCGGGGCGACGCTGGCTTTATCTGCTCGCCGGTTTGGGCGTGGTGGGCTTGGGTGTATTGGTGTTGCGCCCCAGTCCCAAACGGGTGGATTTGGTGACGGTAGAGCCGAGCGACCTGCAGCTGACGGTGGATGCGGAGGGCGAGACGCGGGTGCGCGATCGCTTCATCATTTCGGCCCCGGTTGATGGTCGCCTGACGCGGATTGACCTCGAAGCAGGCGATACCGTCACCGGCAATCAGGTGGTGGCCCGCATTGATCCACTGCCGTTGACCAGTCAGGTGCAACAGTCCCAAGCCCGGCTCAATGAGCTGCGAGCGCAAATTGCCGGGGTTGAAACCCTGCGTCCGAAAGACGATGCCCTGCAGCAGGCCACCAGCCGCATTGCCGTGGCCCAAGCCGAAAGACA
>CAZLYS010000613.1:0-3783 GCA_964563415.1 uncultured Halomicronema sp. | reverse complement strand
AGGGGCAGCAGGAACAGTACCAACAAAAAGCTTCCATTGCTCGTGATGCCCTGACCGATCACTATCAACGCCTGTTTGAAGTCCTCCGCCAGCTCCAGCTCAAACCCACTCAAAAGAAAACCATTCAAGCCTTTCTCGAACAAGAGGCCGAAACCCTCAACGCCAACGCCAGCGGCGAACCCTGGCTGCAAGCCGCCGACGGTGCGCTCAACCAGCTCAGCCACATCTTGCAACACCAACTGGCGACCGAACAACAGCTGGCCCAATCTCATCTCACCCGCATTCAAACCCTTGCCGATAGCATTGATGCCATTGAGAATAAGCTTGCCAAAGCCGCCTCCCCCGAAGACTACGATCGCCTCCAATCAGAACGTGAACAAGCCCAGCTGCACCTCAACGAGTGTCAATTCAAACGAGAAATCCATCGCCACCGCTACGCCGAACTCGAACGTAAGCGCGAAACCCTGAGAAAAAAGCTGTCCGACTACGGTACTCAAGCAATTGACGCCAGCAAAGATAATGCCCTGCTGGCAACGGCTCCACGGGTGCAGCAAACCCTTGTCGAATTTCGTAAACGCCTAACCAAACAAAAATTAGGCGAATTGGAGCAAGCCATCACGCAGTACTTTTTGCTGCTGCTCCACAAATCCAGCCTGGTACACCGGGTCATGGTCGATGGCTCCACCTTCCGGCTCGACCTCTACGACACTGACGGTGAGCCCCTCCCCATCCAACGCCTCTCTGCGGGTGAAAAGCAACTCCTCGCGATCTCTTTTCTGTGGGGCCTTGCCAGTGTTTCCGGGCGACAACTCCCTGTCGCGATCGATACCCCCCTCGGTCGCCTCGACTCTAAACATCGCCATCTGATTGTCGATCAATACTTCCCCCAGGCCAGCCATCAAGTCATCCTCCTCTCCACCGATACGGAAATCCGTGATGAAGAGGTTAAACGACTGAGAGAACAAGGGGCGATCTCGAGTGAATATCTGCTGGAGTATGATCCGAGTCAGAGGCAGACCACCGTAAAGGAGGGCTACTTTTGGTAAATCATTCCCCTGCCATTAATCTCCCTAAACTCGCCCTGGCCGACTTTTGTCAGCGCCACCACATTCGCAAACTATCCTTGTTTGGTTCGGTACTGCGAGCAGACTTTCGACCCGATAGCGATGTCGATTTCCTGGTTGAATTCGAACCGGAGCATACCCCAGGACTAATTCGTCTCGCCGGGATGGAACTTGAACTCTCTGATTTGATTCAACGGAAAGCAGATTTGCGAACCCCCAATGATTTGAGTCGATATTTCAGAAACGACGTTCTTCAGAGCGCGATCGTGCAGTATGACCAAGCTAGATGACGATACGCGGCTCAAACATATGCTGGATGCTGCCGAACAAGCTCAGAACTTTATGCAAGGTCGCAGCCGAGATGATCTCAACACCGATGCAATGCTGCTTCTGGCCGTCGTCAAAGCGATCGAAATCATCGGCGAAGCTGCCGCCAAAGTGACTAAAGAGCGGCAGGCACAAATCCCCCAACTTCCTTGGCCCCAAATCATCAGTATGCGCAACCGCTTGACTCACGCTTACTTTGACATCGATACCGAAATTGTTTGGAAAACTATCATCGAGGACTTGCCGCCTCTGATCGAAATTCTTAAAGTCAGCCTGCTCCCCTAATCCCACCATCCCACCACCTCACCATTTCATCTCCCCTACCCATGCAACCCCCCGTTGATCGCATCAAACTCTCCCAAGCCGCCAAAGACCAACTCATTAAGCTCAAGCGCGTCACCAAAATTCCCACCTGGAATGTGCTGTGCCGTTGGGCACTCTGCCGCTCCCTAGCTGAGCCCTCCATTCCCTCCCCAGTCCCCATCCCCGCCGACAGCAACCTGGAAATGACCTGGCAGGTCTTCGGCGGTCCCATTGCCGATCAGCTCCTCATCGCCCTCAAACAGCGCTGCTACAACGACAATCTCGGCACCGACCCCGAAACCCTCGCTACCCAACTCCGCCTCCACCTCCATCGCGGCATCGGCTACCTGGCAGGTGATCCAAACCTAAAAAGTATTGATGATTTTTGCCAACTTTCACTATCCGGTCATCACAGCTCTACCAGATGACGCTCAATCTGCCAGAGCTGATCCGCCGTCAGCCAACGTTCATCCACCTGGCGTAAATCAACGATATGTCGATCGGGGTCAATGTCGCGCAGGGCATCGTAAGCTTGCCAAGAACTCTCCAGCTTCTCCCAATAGACCAACGTGATGCCCGACCAGTAATTCAAGGGCTGCGGCATAGCTAGATCACCAATCACTCCCAAGCGTCCTACCCCAAAATCAGTGTGGAGGATTTCAGCCGCTTGACGCGCGATCGCCCACCAAGCCGCTTTTTGTTCGGCATCGTGAAGTTCCTGTTCCAATCGCTGCCGTAGTCCTTGCAGCCAAGCTTGAGGCGGCAATAGCTTCACCACACTGGCCAGACCAAAGGTCATGAGTAGCATCGCCAACACATTGCGCGTGCCGGGTGTCGATTCAATCAGCGGCTTCCCCTCAATAAACTCAAATTTGGCTCTGGGTGCCCAACTAATAAACTCCTCAAAGCTAATCGGCACAGCCTCTAGCTGCATGTTGGGGATAAACAGCAGCGAACCCCACTTGGGACCGACCTCTGATGCGGGCCGTTGCCAGTTCTCGATAGGCTGCTCGACTACCCAAAGGCCAGCGTCGATGGGCTCGGCATCCTCACCTTGCCAGAGCACTGCCGGACAGAATGCCAACCCCGGAACGCTGCTAGGGCGATAGAAGCCGTCTGCTGCCAAAGGTTGCTGTTGATAATGTCCATCAATGAGCCGATAAAATTCCACCTGTTTTGCTGCCGGGTCAACCAACCAGTATTCCGGTACGCCTGCTGCTTGGTAGAACTGATACTTCTGCTCGCGATCGCTCGCTTCATGACCTGGCATCAGCACCTCAATCACCAGTTCGGCGGGGCCACTGACAAAGTAGCTGTAGAGTTGGTTCAAGCCAGCGCCCTTAAAGAACACCAAATCTGGCGTGAATCCATCATTGCCCAGGCGCATCACAAAGTCATGCCCCAAGGATTGTCCGCCCACGGACTCATCCAGCCGAAACAAACCCATCGTTAAATTTTGGCGAATGCGATGGTGGGGCCAGGTTGTTTCGGCACTCCCCGCCGATAAATCTTCTGACGAGAACTTAAAGTCTTTGGCCAGCAATTCTAACGTTGTCAGAATTTCATTTACCGATCCATCGGCTGGAGCGTTCCACCCATATCCGTCTGCCAAGGCCGACAGCCAAGTTTCAATGGGAGCCAGCGCGATCGCGGCCTCGGCCCCCCACCCCTGCAATATTTGCCTCAAAAGCAACCGGCTTCCTGCCAAAGAATTGCCTACGATCAACTGACCGCCAATCAATTCCAGCTTATTCTCTGGATGATGGCGGGTAAAGTCTTCAAACCGCTCCTTTGGGGTGGGATACATGGTGTGCGATCGCTAATTTTGAAACCTTTGAATTAACCACCGCGTCAGCGCTCCATCATCCTCAGTTTGACTACGCTGCATGGCCTCTTCTACGACTGATAACGCCAGCCCTGGTAACACCTGAGAATCGCGAATTTCTCGACTACCGCCATTTTCCATCGCGAAGGCCACAACCCCTGACATCGACATATTCACGACCCAATATTCCTGCACACCTAGCCGCTCGTACAACAAGCGCTTAGGCCCCAAGTCATCGCTCAAGGTGGTTGAAGCAATTTCTAC
>CAZLYS010000612.1:0-3792 GCA_964563415.1 uncultured Halomicronema sp. | reverse complement strand
CTGAATCGATTGTCCCCACTACTCCACTGCTATTCGTTGCTGCTATGTCTGAGTCTGCAAACTACCCTTCACAACCGATCATTATTGCGGGCATGCATCGCTCAGGTACGTCATTAACGGCATCAATTTTGCAGCAGGCTGGGATCTTTATTGGCGAGCAATTATTAGAGCCTAACTTTGGCAACACTAAAGGATATTTTGAAGACGCTGACTTTCTCAACCTCCATCAGGAGATATTGATTTTCCAAGGAATTAGTGCCGAGGGTTGGTCAACGACTGAAACAATTGAGGTGCCCCAACAGTTTTGGCCACGGGCGCAGGCCCTATGCGATCACCGATTACAGACTCATACTCTCTGGGGTTGGAAAGAGCCGCGCACTACCTTATTCCTCAACTTTTGGAAACAGTTACTGCCCCAGGCCAAAGTGATTTTGCCCTATCGCTCGCCCTGGGAAGTGGTTGACTCTCTCTTCATGCGGGGAGACACCGTTTTCGCCCATAATCCTAACTTTGCGGCAGAAATTTGGCTGGCCTACAACCGAGCCGTTTTGGCGTTTTATCAGCAATATCCCGACGACTGTTTTTTGTTCCACTGCGATGTTTTGAGAACTGATGAGGCGAGTTTTGTCGAGCAAGTGGGGCAGAAACTTGGGTTACCGTTAACGGTGCCCGATCAGCGCTTGTTTGATCCGGCGGCCATGCATCATCAGGTACACAACACCCATCGTCCAACGTTGCTAGCGATCTATTTTCCCGAGACGCTGGAGTTATATGACGAGCTACAGCGATCGGCAGACTTGCCAACTTCACAAGTGTTGGAAATTACTCCACCCACTGAGACTGAGGCCGCTTACCGAGATTGGGTTCTGCAAGATTGGCGCACCAGCAGCCATAGTCAAAAAGAGCTCCAACAGCTCAAAGCGGAACTGCAAGGGGTGCAAGCTCAACTCCAAACCTCGGCAGCGCAACTGCAAGAGACTCAGGCAGAACTAACTCATTGGCAACGTACGCTTAAGGCGATGGAAGCTAACCGATTTTGGCAATTGCGGAACGCTTGGGTCAGCCTCAAAAAACGTCTTCACCTCAGCCCCGAAGAGCCTTCATAATGGCAGCCAGGAAGAGGTCTGAAAAAAATTACCCTCTCCATTGAACCTTTTCGATCGCTCCCCAGTCTAAAGGGACGTCCACACAATGAGCAGGTGCATCATCAGTGACCTCAACCTCACTGGAGCCGGAAATGCCCGCTGTCCCCACCTCGGATGCTGAACTGATTCAGCACTGTCTGCGAGGACAGAAATCGGCCTTTCAAGCCCTATACCGACGTTATCAACGACCGGTGCGCGGCACGTTGTTTCAACTCTGTGGGGAAGCTGAGCTGGATGACCTGGTGCAGGAGGTATTTTTGCGAGCCTGGAAGGGACTGCCGAAGTTTCGGCAATCGGCCCAGTTCTCAACCTGGCTGTATCGCATCACCTGGAATGTCGCGACTGATCGCCGCCGCATCCAGGGTAAAGCGCGATCTCAGCCCCTCCTGTCCCCCCTGGCACCGTCAGCTGATCAGTCCGACCTCACCCAGCTTCATTACGAAGACCTCGTGCAGCAAGGACTCCAGGCGCTGTCTCTAGATCATCGGGCCGTTCTTGTCCTACACGATTTAGAAGATTTGCCCCAGCAGGAAGTTGCCAGCATCCTGAACATTCCCAAGGGCACCGTGAAGTCGCGGCTCCACCATGCCCGCTCGGCCCTGCGCACATTTTTGCAACAAAAAGGGGTACAGCTATGACCTTGTCACCACACGATGACGCTCGCTTAGTCGATTTTTTGCGTCGCCATCGCCCCGAACCGCCCCCGACGGCTCCCAATTTGGAGGCTCAAATCATGGCAGCGGTTGAACCGTTACCGCCAACGGCAGGGCATCGGCGACGGTGGGCATGGCCCGCACTAGCGGCTTCGCTGGTGATGATGGGAGGCGGGTGGGTCGCTTGGCGCTCAACGGTGCCGAGTTGGCAAACTGCCTCTAATGTGGACGCCTTTTTAGTGGATACCTGGTACGCCAGTGCCTACGGCGATGAGGCGCGGCTACCCCTCGATACGACTCAACCAGATTGGTTGGCGTCAGTATATGCCACTCCCTATTGATGTTTTGATTTTGGAGATTTGTCATGAATCGTAGAACGCTGTCTTTACTGGTGATCGCAGGCCTGACGGTGCCCATTTTGGGTGGGATCACCGCCTCACAACTACAAGCGCAAGTCGGCGAAGGTCCGCGAGGTGATCGGGCCGAGCAACTCATTGAGGACCTCAATCTCACCGATGATCAAGCCGCCCAGCTACGGGCCATTCGTGATGGTGAGCGTGAAGCAATGCGAGCCCTACACGATAATCTCAGAGCTGAACGTGACACTCTGCATGACCTGATGGCTGGCACTGCCGCCGAAACGGAACTGCGAGCACAGTATGAAGTCGTGCAGTCCCTGCATCGAGAGGTGGCTGATCAACGGTTTGAAAACATGCTGGCCATCCGCGACGTGCTCACCCCTGAGCAGCGGACAGAAATTGCCGAGCAAATGGAGCAGCATCGTGAAGCCCTCCGCGAGCGATTTCAAGAAGGTTTCGAAGGGCCACGTCGACAAGAAGGTTTTGAAGGGCCACGTCGGCAAGATTTTGAAGTGCCACGTCGACGCGGCGGCGAGTAGTCGGATAGCAGATGTGGGGCAGGCGATCGCAGAGCTTCCAGATTTGCCCATTTAGCCCTGCGTTGAGGATGCGCATCTGGTCTGCCAGCAGGGCTCGCGATCCAAACTGGGGAGGCATGCCAAGCGATCGCTCAGTTGTGGCCGTGCCTGCCCCCGCCGCCGTAAATCACGAGCGCCGAACCGGCCTGGGAGACGGCTGCTCAGCAACCACCATAGCTGTAGTTGTCTCCATCTTTTAGGTGAACGAAAGGTGAACGAAAGAAGCGCGGTATCTGTATCCAACGGCAGAAGCGCACCCCGTTTAGACTGCCTGAACGAGAAGGAAAACTCGTTGGGTAGGCTTCCCAGCCTGCCCGTCCCCACCGACTGCCCTAGAACGGCCAGGATGGTCATCAAACCAACTGGGCATTGACGGGTTTTGGCTTTAACCATGATGGATAAAGGACTGGGTAACGACACTGCAATACCGGACATGAGTCAAGCATCCCGCAGACAATTTCGTCCACCCCCATCTTTTTGCCAGGGGTGAGGTCGGTTCACAGACTGCCTATAATGAGGGTCTGTTTTTGTTGCCCACCTTTTCCAAAACTCATGGCCCAGAACGAGTCACGCAAAACCGATCAGAGTGCGTCTACCCTTGATGAAATCCGGGCGGCCCGACTGCAAAAGATTCAGCAACTGACTGACGCGGGCCTGACTCCGTTTGCTTACCGCTGGGAGAAAACCCACAGCGCTGCTGAGCTACAGGAAAAGTATCAGGGGTTAGCGGCGGGGGAAGAAGTAGAGGATGAGGTGGCGATCGCTGGGCGCATCCTCGCCCGGCGCGTCTTTGGCAAACTCGCCTTTTTCAATATCCAAGACGAGAGCGGCACGATTCAGCTCTATTTAGATAAAAAGGTCATTCGCGACAGCATGGCCGCAAACCCCGACGCCTTTAACCAAGTCAAGCAACTCACGGATGTCGGCGACTTTATTGGCGTACGCGGCACCATCAAGCGCACTGACAAAGGGGAACTGTCGGTCAAAGTGCAGGACTACGCTCTGCTGACCAAATCCTTACTGCCTCTGCCAGACAAGTGGCACGGTCTCACCGACA
>CAZLYS010000611.1:2656-3806 GCA_964563415.1 uncultured Halomicronema sp. | reverse complement strand
CCTCAAGCTGACACAATTCGCGCAGCAGCCAGTCCACTTCAGCCGGGTCGATGTGGTGAGCAGTTGCCTCGGCTTGGGCACGCGATCGCCACTCCCACAAGGTGCGACCAGATAGCCTGTAGGGAAACTCGGTCACCCCATCACCCGCATTCCCTTACAGCACTCGCAAAACACTGGGCACGCTTTGAATGTCGACTGATTCCTGCAATTCGGCCAAGGCCATCTGAAAGTGCTGTTCCTTCACCTCATGAGTTACCACAACGACTTCGGCAGTATCGCCATGGGCATCAATCTGTACCACAGATTCAATGCTGACATCATGGTTGCCAAAACAGGTGCCTACCCGCCCAATCACACCCGCTTGGTCTTGAGCCAACAGCCGCACATAAAAGCGACTCACAATATCCGCCATCGGACTCACCTGGCAATAATGCTGGTGAGTGCAGGCCAGTAGGGGGTTCTGCGGTTCTGCCTTAGCGGCCACACTTTGAGACTGCAGCGTGGCGACAATGTTCAAAATGTCGGAAGCGACGGCACTGGCCGTCGGGCCTTCCCCGGCACCCGGCCCAAAGAACATCACCTGACCAATCGGCTCACCCTCGACCAAAATGGCGTTGTAAACATCGTTAACGCTAGCCAGGGGATGATGCTTAGGTACCAGCGTTGGATGAACGCGTAACTGCAACTGCTCTAGCGATTCGTTAGAAATGGGACAAATATCGCGGCGGGCGATCGCCAGTAGCTTAATCACAAATCCTAGCCGTTCGGCATAGGCAATATCAGAGGCGCTGACATGCCGGATACCCTCGCAAAACACGTCGGATAACTTAATTCGCCCGCCAAAGGCCAGTGATGCCAAAATCGCAATTTTGTCTGCGGCATCAAGCCCATCCACATCAGCAGTTGGATCGGCTTCGGCATAGCCTAACTTTTGCGCATCTTCGAGAATCGGCTCAAAATCGCCGCTTTCTTCCTGCATGCGCGTGAGAATGTAGTTAGTAGTGCCGTTCACAATGCCTGTGACGGCTTGAATGCGGTTAACCCCAAGGGCTTGTTTCAGCGGTTGAATGACCGGAATCCCGCCACCGACAGCAGCTTCTAGCAAGACGTAAACACCCGCTTCATTGGCAGCGGTAAAAATTTCGTCGCC
>CAZLYS010000611.1:0-2646 GCA_964563415.1 uncultured Halomicronema sp. | reverse complement strand
GCGGGCAATCACGGCCTTGTTGGCAGTGACGACATGCTTGCCCTGATGAATGGCCTTGAGAATGAGCGATCGCGCGGGTTCCAGACCTCCAATGAGCTCTACTACCACATCAACATCAGGATCGGTGACGATCCCGGTCAAATCGGTGGTCAAGCAGTCTGAGGGTAGGTCGATATCACGAGGCTTATCGAGCGATCGCACACCCACTCGATAAATTTCAACGGCATTGACTAGCGGGTGTCGCCCTGCTGGGTCAAGCAAGATTTTTGCCGTACCCATGCCGACCGTACCTAATCCCAACAGACCTACTTTTACCGTCACCGTTTGCTGATTCCTTATTTGAAAGCCTTCCCCAATGGTAGGGGATGCCGCTACGAACAAAAACCGGAGAGGCCCAAAAACCTCCCCGGTTTCTTGAGAATCACAGGCTGACGACAGAGCCAGACCGAAGCTCAATCTGGATGCCTACCAAATCTAGTAGGTTTCTACGTGCCAGCGATGCTCTTTCTTCATCTGCTTGCGGAAGACATTCCAATCAATGCCGTTTTTCTCCGCTTCTGCAGCCATCGCTGCGTCGATACCATCTTCCATACCCTTCAGACCACACATGTAGGTATGAGTCTTCGGATCTTGGATCATCTCCCAAATGCGAGCCGCATTTTCCGCGACGCGATTCTGGATGTACATCTTGCCGCCTTCAGCATTTTGCTGTTCACGGCTGATGGCATAGGTCAGCTCAAAGTTATCAGGATACTTGGCCTGTAACTCTTCCAACTCTTCCTTATAAAGGATATTGGCACTGTAAGGCACACCAAAAATTAGCCAAGCCTTACCATGGAACTGATAGTCAGGGTTTGCTGCCCGCTCAGCGTCTTTGAACATTCGCCACAGGTACGCCCGGAAAGGGGCAATCCCTGTGCCAGTCGCCAGCATAATGACTTTGGCGTCTTCATCATCGGGCAACAGCATTTCTTTGCCGACTGGGCCAGTGACTTTGACTTCTGCCCCTGGCTCAATGTGACATAGGTAAGAGGAACAAACACCGTAGACGGTTTCCCCAGTCTCGGGATCTTTATACTCCAGCTCACGGACACAGAGAGAAACGGTTTGGTCGTTCATATCATCGCCATGCTGAGTTGAGGCGATGGAATAGAGACGCAACTTATGAGGTTTGTCGTTTGCGTCGGTGCCAGCGGGAATAATACCGGCGCTCTGACCTTCTAGGTAGCGATAGTCGCTGCCTGACAGGTCAATCTTAATATGCTGAACAATACCTGACCCCCCTTCGCGCACGAGCGGCTCATTCGAGATGACTTTCGCCACAAGGGGAGCTTTGGGTTTATAGAGGTTAACAGGAACGTCTTTTTTCTTCGCCTTAGGCGTCGCTTGAGTCATAGACTTACCATTGTCTTGCTGGGCAGCTGCAGCAGGTGCGCTCTGGCCACTGGTATCGTCATTGACTGGGGTGATGCTCACAATCTCACCACCCATACGGGTGATGCGTTGCATCTCTTGATTCATTCGGCTGTAGGGAACGGTGATGAACACACTACCGCTCTTCCGGATGGGAGCACCCACCTTGTCGGTTTCAGCGTTCTGCCGTAGCCCCTTGACCTCGTATCTAAATAAGCGACTTCCCGATACAGAGGTGGCGTTACCGCCACTTACGCTTGGATTGTACATGTGCTAACTACTTAGGACTCCGAGAATCGATCTGCGCAGACAAGCACAGCCCATAAACCTAGTGACTGAAAATCAAGAGGCGGGCAACGGTAGCTTGTCTCAAAATCATTATTCTTTAGCGTATCACTGTACCGGAAAGCTCTCTCAGATCAAGCTGCCGACGTGAATTCGACACTGGTCTGAAAGGTTTGCCCAATGGCGATCGCGCATTACCTGCTGGTTAAAAAATAATTGAGTTCCTACTTGAACAATGTGTCGCTCATCGCATTTTTAGATTGATCATATGTTTCGTAGCTGAGTACGCGACGACAGCGATATCGTTACCTAGCAAGCGGCTGAGAGTCCTGAACTGAGCGGACGCACAGGGCAGAAATAATGGGTGATGATTTAACCACGTAAATAATGTTGTGAAGGAGATAAACCGTATCCCTCACAAGATAAAGTTGTCGAATCATGACATACTCCGCAGTTCTCGCGCGAGCGATTAATTAAAAAAGAGACTTGTGAGCAGTGATACCGATTTGATACGATAGCCTCTTAGTAAGGGCGTTTAATGATGGGGCCTATCCTGCTTCAGTAGGTTTGGCAAGCTCTGTAAAGCTCAGGTTTTATGTGAGTTAATCCTATCGGTCGTCTCTGCCCCTGGCTGTTCTGGATGCAACGACTTTAGTCGTTGATTTAGGGTCACATATCGACATAATCAAATTCGTCGGACTCGGCAGAGATCAGTAAGTGTTAGCAGTTATGATTTCACTTCATCTCAGGTGTCCGTGATTTTAATGATTGGTGCGCTAGTGAGTGATAGCGGTTTTTGCTGCTCTCAGTATTGGTCATCAAGTCTAAGTTAATTATCAATCGCAGTTGTTTTCTGTTTTGCTCGAGGAAAGCTATGACAAGTAAGCTGGATCGCGTGGTTTTAATTGGGGTTGCTGGCGACTCTGGATGTGGTAAGTCCACTTTTTT
>CAZLYS010000610.1:0-3807 GCA_964563415.1 uncultured Halomicronema sp. | reverse complement strand
GCAAATGCATAAAGGGGATTTCCTCTTTATTACCGGGCCATCTGGCGCAGGGAAATCAACCCTTCTAAAACTGCTGTACGGCCAAGAGCGGCCCACCTCTGGAGAAGTCATTATTGAAGGTACTCCCATCAGCCGCTTACGGGGCAATCAACTTGCCAAAGTGCGGCGCCGGATTGGGGTTGTCTTTCAAGATTACAAACTGATTCCTCGGCGCACCGTGGCAGAAAATGTGGCCTTTGTACTCTGGGCACAGGGTTACTCGCGCAAAGAGATTCATCGACGCTTATGGCCCACGCTCAAAATGGTAGGTCTGCAAGATAAGTCAGAATCATTCCCCCATGAGCTGTCGGGGGGCGAGCAACAGCGGGTTAGCATTGCCCGAGCTGTCGTGGGTACCCCTCCCCTGCTATTGGCTGATGAACCTACAGGCAATCTAGACCCAGAAAATGCCTTGCAGGTAATCAAGATTCTCAAAAAGTTGAATTCCATCGGCATTACCGTGGTGGTAACGACCCACAACGAGCAGCTGGTCAGGGTTTCAAATCATCCTGTGGTGCAGATTAAAGATTGTCATTTGCGGCATTTGCGGCAATAGCTATGATTTCCTTGAAATTAACTGCCTAGCGTTGATGCGATGGCGATCAGCTTACAGTGCTTCCTAACCGACTTTTGCATCATTCCAAAGACGCATAAGCAACATTTCTCCGGAATTATTGGCCTGTTGTAGATAGTCTTCTAAATAATCACAATTCATTTATTGAGTTTTTTAGGATAAATGGAGAGATTCCCATACACTTGTCACAGATATAGCTAGTACAGATTCAGCAGTGAGTGTCTATCAAACGCGATAGGCTTCAATAGTGTTGAGGCGTTATTGTCGAAGGCCGCTGTTCTGAACCCGTAGACGATGACGTCGCAGCGCGATAATCCTGGAAGGTAGACATATGGTTAAGGTGGTGTCTGTCCACTCCTTTCGAGGAGGCACCGGCAAGTCAAATACAACGGCAAATCTAGCTGCTACTGTGGCCCGTAGTGGTAAGCGGGTCGGCATCGTGGACACGGATATTCAGTCTCCCGGCATTCATGTGCTGTTCGGGTTTGACGAAAGCGACATGAACTTGTCGCTAAATGACTATCTATGGGGACGCTGTTCTGTAGAAGAAGCCGCCTATGACGTGAGTCATAAGTTGCAAGGACAAGGCGGTGCCAATAGTGCAATCTATTTAATTCCCTCTAGCCTTAAGGCGGGGGAAATTGCTCGGGTGCTGCGTGAAGGCTATGACGTGGGTCTCCTCAATGATGGTTTCCAGGGCTTGATTCAGCAGCTCAATTTGGATTATTTGTTTATTGATACCCATCCTGGGCTGAATGAAGAAACGCTATTGTCGATTACCATTTCGGACGTTTTGCTCTTGATCATGCGTCCCGATCGCCAAGATTTTCAGGGGACTGCCGTGACCGTTGACATTGCTCGGCGCCTTGAAGTGCCGAAAATGCTGCTGCTAGTAAATAAGGCGCTATCGTCTTTTGACTTTGTCGCCTTAAAAAAGGAAGTGGAAGAAACCTATGGGGCTCCTGTCGCGTCGATCTTGCCACTGACTGAGGAAATGATTCAGCTGGGAAGTAGCGATATCTTTAGTCTGCGTTTTCCCGATCATCCTCTCACCCAAATGTACGCCGATATTGCGAGCTTGTTACTGGACTAGGGGTTGCTGCGATCGCCGAACCATGTTGGAATAATGAACCGATCAATGCCTGGTAGTGGTGGATAAGCTAAGCTGACAGATGGCAAGCGCTATGAGCGAATTCAAGGAATTGTTGTGCTGATTCGGACCTCTTTACTTTCTGCATTGATGGCGATCGGACTGTGGACAGCAGCGACGCCAGTTCGGGCTCAGGCCCTCTTGCCCTACGTTTTACCGTTGGATGCTGAGCGCTTAGAAGAGCAAGGGCTCATCTTGGCCCAAGAGGCCGCTCAGTTAGCTCAGCTGCAGCAATATGAACTCGCGTTAGCCCAGGCACAATTGGCAGCTCAACTGGTGCCGAACAGCGCCGCTGTGTGGGGCTTGCTGGGCAGCCTATATCTGCAGGTAGAAGAGTTTGATGACTCGATCTCGGCCTTGAACCGAGCCAAGATCTTGGAAGCTGACAATGCCGCTGTGCTCTTTGCACTGGGAACGGCCCATTTTCGCAAAGGGAATTATGACAACGCGTCTGATTTCCTTGAATCCGGCTTGGCTATTGAGCCGGAGAATCCTGGTGCCCTCTTTGACTTGGGCAACACCTATTTCAAGCTAGACGAGTTTGACACCGCGATCGCTCAATACCAAAAGTCTGTGGACCTCGATCCAGAATTTTGGCCCTCAGTGAATAACATTGGGCTCGTCCAGTACGAACAAGATAAAGTCGCCGATGCGATCGCTCGGTGGGAAGAATCTCTCGTGATTGCCCCTATGGAGCCCGAGCCCGAGCTCGCCATCGCTGTAGCCAAGTTTGCTCAAGGGGATGAGGTCACCGCCCTCGCCATCGGCATTCCGGCTTTGGAAAGAGATAGTCGTTACGCCGACATTCAGTTTTTGATTGACAACCTGTGGGGGCCGAAGCTAATTGCCGACACCGAAGCCTTTTTCAATCATCCTGATGTGCAGGCTGTTTTTTTTCAGCTTTAACCGGTGGCAATACCAGTCAACTTTGGGAAGCCAGAACTATGTGCCGTGATTCGCGATCGCATAGAGCGATCTCCCCAAGGCCAAATTCCCTTTGCTGACTTTATGGCCCTGGCTCTCTATCATCCTGAGCATGGCTACTATACCCGGCAAGCTTCGCAGTTGGGTATGGGCGGCGACTTTGCTACGTCATCCCATCTAGGACCAGACTTTGCTGAACTGTTGGCTGAGCAACTGGTGGATATGTGGCAGCAGTTGCAGCAGCCGAGCCCTTTTCACCTGGTGGAAATGGGTGCTGGGCAAGGACAACTGGCCGACGGCATCTTGGCCTACTTGCACCGGCAATATCCTGACTGTTTTGCCGCTGTGCATTACACCCTGGTGGAAACCTCGGCGGCATTGCGCCAGGGACAACAGACACGCTTGGCGACCTGGCAAGCCCGATCAGTGCCGATTACCTGGCAGGCATTAACTGAAATCCCGACCGAGTCCATTACCGGCTGCTGCTTTTCTAACGAATTGGTCGATGCGTTGCCCGTTCATCGGGTCACCCTCACCGCCGAGGGGTGGCAAGAGCAGTATGTCGCTGTTTCAGCCGACTCGGCTCACCCCTTAGCCATGGCGCTGGGGCCATTGTCGACACCTCAACTGAATACCTATTTGGAACAGGTAGGGTTGGTGCCCATCCCTGCCTCTCATCCTGAGAACTACACAACAGAGGTTAACTTAGCGGCGTTGGATTGGCTCGCGCAGGTCGCCGGCAAGCTACATCGCGGGTATGTGCTCACCATCGATTATGGCTATCCTGCAGAGCGTTACTACAGTCCAGCGCGATCGCAGGGCACCCTGCAATGCTATTACCAGCATGCCCACCACAACGAGCCGCTGATTAATGTTGGCACTCAAGACATCACTGCCCACGTTGATTTCACCGCCTTAGAGCGGCAGGGCGATCGCTGCGATTTAACCACATTGGGCATCGTGCCCCAAGAGTTGTTTTTGATGGCGCTTGGATTGGGCGATCGGCTCAGTCAATTAGCCCAAATCGAGGCAACAGACCCGCAAACGGTACTGGCGGCTCTGCAGCACCGCTAAGCCCTCCAGCAACTCATGAACCCCATGGGTTTGGGCAAATTAAATG
>CAZLYS010000609.1:0-3808 GCA_964563415.1 uncultured Halomicronema sp. | reverse complement strand
AAGAGGATGCGTTCACCTTGATCTGTCAGCCACTGTTCGACATGACTCAAGATCGCCTTTCCTCGCCCTTGTTTTTGCCGGTCAGGATGGACCGCAATCCAATAAAGATTCCACGTACCGTGGGTCATCTTTTCAGGAGCCAGGTAGGCGACGCCAACTGGCCCGGTGCCGTCATCGTCAGTGAACCAAACATCCTCCTCGCTAGGTGACTGCAGCATATTGGCGAGTAACTGGGTTTGCTCGGGCTCGAAAAGACCAGAGGCAGTAGCTAAGGTGATTAGGGCATTGTGGTCGGCTGGAACAGTAGGTCGGATCATGTATGCATCAACAATCGCAAAATAAATGGTCTGATTAACGTCATCGTGATGATGGGCCCATTAAACCAGGTTTCTGAGCCAACCAGCGATGTCTCTTAGGGATTGGATTGGTCGTCGATGAATGCTTGAATTTCAGACGTGAGCCAGGCCTTCTCTGGATTGGAAAGTGGGGTTCCGAACTTGTGGATTTGAGTACCCGCACTGAGGGCGATGGTTTTTACCGGGCGGCTGTTTTGAGTGTAAGCTGTTGTCAATTCCACACTGTAGAGGTCTCTAGCTGCTCCCTCATGTTGGCGTTGCCAGCCGAGTAGTTGGCGGGTGAGGAGGTAGCGATCGCCCTCAACTGCCAACGACACTTTACCTGCGAGGGCATTGAGCAGCATCCACAGCATGCCAGCCCCAACGGCCCAAAACGGGATGGAAAACAAAACAAAGAAGATCGGCGCACCGCCGAAGATCGCGGCACTCGTCCAGATAAAAACAAAGCCATTCCAAACCAGGGAGAAAAAAGCCATGCCTGCTGTTTCACCCCGCATGCCTGAGGGAGGGATGTGAATTGACAACCGTCGCCGACTACGACTGAGTTTGATCTTGCTCCCCGATGGCTGGTGGAGTACGAGCGGGGCGCCATGGTGAGGAGATAATCGGCGACGATGAGTCGATACCGGTTTAGTGAGTGCATCGAGGGCCATCTCTGCCGACTGAAATCGATCTTCGAGCAAAGGCTCCAGCAGACCATCGAGCCACTCAGCAAACTGCTCTGACACGGTAACAATAGGGCGAAAGTCAATCTTTAAGCGCTTTTGGGGCAGATCGCCTGGATTTTGGTGGGTCAGTAAATTTAGCAATGTGGCTCCCAAGCCGTACAAATCCGTGGTGGGATACGCCTGCCCGCGAAACTGCTCAGGAGCCATGTAACCATAGGTGCCGACTACGGTACTGCCAAAGGCGGTGGCTTCGCGATAGGCTGTCTGCACCGCGCCAAAATCGACGAGATAGATACGCCCGTCCTCGCTGCGAATAATGTTTTGGGGTTTGATGTCGCGGTGGATAATGGGTGGATTCAGCCCGTGCAGATATTGCAGCACTTCCAACACTTCGGCAGCGATGCGCTCAACTTCGGTTTCTGAGAAGCGTTCCCCGGCTGCCACCAGTTCCGCTAGCGATCGCCCTTCGGCAATTTCTTGAGCGATGTAAAACAGTCGATTGTCCACTGTATCGACCTGAAAGTAATCGACATAGTTAGGAATTGCTGGGTGATCCAGATCTTCTAAAACGCGCGCTTCACGCTCAAAGAGTTCGAGCTTTTTCCAATCGTTTAGTCCCTTGAGTGACAGCTCCTTCAGCGCGACCTGTCGCCCGGTGAAAGCATCTTCAGCGCGATAGGTGATGCCGCTGCCTCCGCGCCCTAAGACGTTCATGATTTTGTAGCGGGCTTGAACGAGGGTGCCGATGGGTTGAGTTTCGTGCATGAGTCTCGTTGGGGGACGGGTGACTTGATCTGATCTACAGTTTTCCCGCCTCCATTCGCGGGCGATCGCTAGAGGGGAGTGCCGTATCTTGGCAGCTTTGCAGGAGCGATCTTATGAGATCGCTCAGCTTGAGGCGCAGTATCTGTCATGGTGATAGACGACTGCGATCGTCAAGATGAAATAAGAAATTTGAGCCATCAATTAAACCCTACGTTAACTTGAAGGGCAGCGAGCTAAGTCGCTACCACTCAAAGCTTTCAAGGATTTCTATTCTTTGGAAAAACTAATATCTGCACTGCTGCCATCAAAACGTTTGGATGTCGCCCCTTATGGCTACTACTTCTTCTTCTGCGTTACCCGAGCCTGTATCTGTCGCAGCCTCCGCTGCTAATGGAGGTTTGTCTCCTGAAGATGAGTTAAGTCTGCTGATTGAACAGACCCTGACCCACATTCGTAACAAGCAAATTACCCTGCAGGAGACCGAGCACACCCCTCGCCGCATGCGTAAGCAGTTAGCCCAATTGAGAAGCGGGATTCAACAGGTTGAGAACTTTATTGCGAGAGACGATATTCTGCTGGATGCTGCAAACAAAGCTGAGCATCACAAAGACCTTGAAGAAATTACCAGTTTTGTTCAGCAAATTGAGCAGGAACTGGATAACCCCAGCGATATCGCTGCCACCATTAACCGTCTGAATGTCCGTAACGGCTATGAACTACTCAGGCGCTTGCTAGACGAAGTGCAAATTGAAATGCGGGCGATTGACAATCAGGCAGGGTTAGGAGATGAGACCTCAGAGATTGAACAGGAGCTGGAGCTACTCAAACAGTCTCTCAAGCTACAACGACAGCGCCTTTCTAGAGACATCCTAGGAACCCCTCTGGGCACATCTATTGCCAAGCGACTCAATCACCTCGCTGGTTTGCTGCACCGCATGGATTGTTTGAGCCAGCGACATGCGGTCCGCCGAACATGGGGCGGCAAATCCAGTTCTATTGCCCTACAGTTACGACCGCTCGTTCATCAAATTGACCGGGCTGTTGATCGTCTCGATCACCGGGAAACGTCTGCTCCTGACCTGCTTGAGGAGACTGAAGTTTTTGTCGAGCGGCAACTCCATCGCTACGAATATCCCCCGGGTATGAGCTGGGTGGCGAGTCGCCTGGGTGACGCCAATCGCTTTCGCTCACCGCAGGCCAAGGTGTTATTGGGGTTAGCAACGTCGCTGTCGGTCACATTAGTCATCTTTTGTGTTCTGCTCGCAGCATTTTCCTATATCAGCCGAGGTCTAGAAACTAGGGTGCCTAAGAGCTTGCGGCTGGAGCAAGAACGCAATGCAGAGTTGCAGACCCTGAAACAAGAGGTGCAGCTATTGCGGGATAAGGAAAAAGAACTGCAGGCGAATCGCAGCGCTCTAGAGGATGAATATCGTCGTCAAGAGGCCGCCTCAGCTCCCCTGACTACCCCCTCGTTGAGCGATGAAAACATTGATGCTGCTCCTGAGGGGGAGCTCAGCAGACCTGAGGCTACTCCTGAAAATAGTGCAGTGGGGCCTGACTCAAGTGACGCGGAATTAGCAGAAGAAACCGTCTTTACGAAGTTGCAACAAGACGATCGCACATTGACTGCGGAGATTCAAACACAGCAAGCAATCGTTGATAGATTGCTGATTGAGATTACTGCACTCACTGCAGAAATTGGAGCGGCACGAGACGCTGAGCTCAATAATGCAAGCGCCACTCAAGATAGCGCGATCGCGCCCCCCAGCGAACAGTTAGCACCTGTTGCTACACCAGATATTACAGAAACCTCGGATGATGACATTAATCGTCTGTTGACCTGGCTCAATAACCAACAGATCATCAATCACCTGAATCGCCTAGCATTAGCAGCCTTTGCGGGTGCCTTGGGCAGCATGATGAGCATCCTCATTCGGTTGGATAAACTGGACGACGAAAATCTGCATCACCCCTATGCCTTGGGATGCTTAAAGCCTTTTATTGGTGCTGTGTTTGGAG
>CAZLYS010000608.1:0-3827 GCA_964563415.1 uncultured Halomicronema sp. | reverse complement strand
CGTAGGGTGCCGTCAGCGCAGCGACGCACCGATGCCAGATTATTTTCAGGGCAATCGACGGGTTGAGTGGGTCAAAATCGAACATCCCTTCACAGCTATCAGTTCGGCCAGTGAGATTCACGCTAATCACAATGAGGCTCAAAATGCTGCATTGAGGAGACGATGTAGTGCCTATCGAAGACGGCAGAACCTCTACGCGAAAAAGCGATCAGGGTGTCAGCGGGTGTTGGATGTCCAGAGACTGATGCACAATTGGGTCAGACCTCACTGGGGACTCGGAAAAGATACGACACCAGCGATGCAAATGGGTTTTGGTTCAGGGCCATTGACTGCGATGGAACTCCTGAATAGCAGAGGATTTGAATGCATGTCCTCTTAGCAGACCAGTGCCAGGCAATGACTTGGGCCGAGATGCCATTGCAGGCCGCCTGATTCGGAGTACCCCAAAACACAATTTGTATCAAATAGATCCGTTTAGTGGGCAGCGACGATATAGCGGTTCTCGGACAGATAAAATCCTCGGAAGCTTCCTATCCAAACACTTCAATGGACTTAGCATACCTCGCTCCAGAAAGAATCGCTGTAGATATATTGTCTATTTTTTAATCTCATTGTAAGTTATAGTAAGTATGTTTATTTTTAGGCTCAATTATTTAATCAATAGGTTCACTATTATCAAGGTGAAAGATGAAAGTTTGTACATTTGGTTCATACGATAAAGATTATTCTAGAAATAGAATTCTAATCAAAAGCCTTAAGAATAACAATATTGAAGTAGTCGAAAACAAAGTGAACTGCGGATTTATAAAACGTCAATTTCTTTTACTTAAGAATTTCATATCAAACGAAAAAGATTTTGACTTCTTGCTCTTATTTCACACAGGAAGACAAGATGTAATTTTGGCTTTTCTTATTGCGAAGTTATTTGGAAAAAAGATTGTCTTTGATATATTTTTTTCTGGATATAATACCATGGTGGAGACCAGGGCGATTGTCAAACCTTCCTCGATAAAAGCGAAAATGTATTGGTATGTTGACAGAATCTGTTGCCTATTATCGGATGCTGTATTGCTAGATACAAATGCCCATATAAACTATTTTCTAAAGGCTTTTGGTCTAAGTGCATGCAAGTTCAAACGTATTTTTATAGGTTCTGATGAAGACATCTTCAAGCCTAGCCAGAAAGAATTTGAGGGTGTTTACACAATCTGGTGGCACGGCACATACATTCCAGGCCACGGTGCTGATATCATTATTAAAGCAGCTAAACTATTAGAAGATAACTCAGATATTAAGTTTATATTGTCAGGCCAAGGTCAATGTTTTAAAGATATCAAAGATCTTACTTCATCCCTCGAGCTAAGTAATGTTGAATTTATCCCTCTCGGATCCTACGAAGATTTGGCATCTTCAATGTCCGTAGCTGATATTTGTCTGGGTGTATTCGATGCCTCTGTTGAAAAATATAGTTGGGTTATACCCAACAAATGTTTTGAAGCTGCTGCTGTAGGTAAACCTCTAATCACGGGTGAGTCAGTCGGGATGAAAGAAGCATTTACACATGAGCAAGATGCTTATTTTTGTAAAATGTCAGACCCTGAGGACCTAGCTAACTCAATTTTGAGACTGGTCAATGACCCACCGTTGAGATTGTCAATAGCCCAGAAGGCACACGCCTTGTTTATGGAAAAGTTCACAACAAAAGAGATTGGCAAAGAATTTAAATTGGCGCTAGAAGACTTAACTCAGATCACCTCTTGAGAATTTTCGACTCTATCGGATTGATTATGCCGTCGACATAGGAAAATGTCAGCTCGATAGTCCTCCAGACCTGTGGCAAGCAGTCATATAGCTCAACAAAATTTGTCGTGGTTGATAAACAACCTGATGGCGGTTTCATGCATCAGAACCGTATTGGAGAAGCAAATCGGTTGCGGGGTAGACGCTTGATGCGAGTGCATGAAATGAGTTGCTGACGCTCAATTTTCTGGGTATTGGTTTTGCCCATGGTGTGCTTTTGGGAGTCGAATTGCTGTGAGTCAGCACCCCAGTTGTTGGCTATAGAACTGTTGAATGCCAAAGGGGATAAGTGACGTCATGAGGTTAAATAGGGCGGTATCTTCAAGCGCGTGCCTGAGCCATCGTTGCTACCGCTTCGACTTTACAAAGCTCCACCTCTGATCCATCTCTGCTTCCACTCGCACTGCCATGATCACTGGTGGTGAGCTTTGGCGACGTTCTAGAGCATGCCGATTAACCGGCTCCAAGTGATGATGTTTTTTGAGTCCTTCAATCAGTGATAACGCTGTTTGCTTTCAGCGCTTTTGTCTTTGTTGACCATCCCCGTAGTGTGACAGTGTGGACAACAGACGGGTTCTTAAACCACAGCAAATGATCATGCTGAGGCCGTGTCTATTTGGCCTTAATATAAACGTCTAGAACATCACCCAGCCTTTGATACTCAGCGCCACAATAATGACCCGGCTCAGAAATCGGAATCTACGATGCTTGGTGTGAGAAGAAAAACCGACATCTATGACTATATGCTGTGTCAACTATAAATTTCTTGGCGTGGAGTTTACTTGGTGAATGCTTAGGGGCTTCAAGCTGCTATCTCTAGAGGTACGATCTCAGACAACGCGGTATCAAAGTTAGCGAGTAACATCTCTAGAGAAAACTGCTCACAGGCATGGCGATAGCCTTGTTCAGCTAACTGTTGGGCGAGGTCAGGTGATGACACCAACTCCTGAATGGCAGTGCGTAGGGCGATCGCGTCATTGGGCATCACTAATCTACCGTTCACACCGTCTTCTATCAATTCCTTTGCTCCACCGGCATTGGCTGCAATTACTGGACGCTGAGCCAGCTGTCCTTCCACAATGACTCGTCCAAAGGGTTCCGGTTCGGTAGAGGTATGCACCACCATCGAACAGGCTTTCATCAGGGCTGGAATATCCGAACGGAAGCCTAACCAATGCACCCGACCCGCGAGTTTTGGTGAGTCAACCAATGCTTTCAAGTCTGTGACGTATTCATCTTCGCCAAATAAAGCCCTACCAACGATGAGCACATGAATGTTGGGCAAGTCGCGCAGTGCCTCTAGCAGCACATGCTGTCCTTTCCAATAAGATAATCGACTGAAACTTCCTACCAGTGGGGTGTCTGCTGCGATGCCAATTTCGGCACGAATCCCTTGAGCAGCACTGGGCGCAATCTGATCAAAAGGCTGGGATGACATGCCGTTATACACCAGTCGCACCAAGTCTGATTTGCCGCCAGCCTCGATAAATGCTGCACCAGTCGCGTTCGAGTTCACGATCACTTGGCTGGCTTGGGCATTGGCCAGCGCGATCGCTAGCCGACGATTGAGTCTGCTAAAGTGAGCGGCGGTGATGATATCGCGCAGATGCCAAATGACGGGCGGACCTCCCATCCAACGGGAAATCGCCGCTGCCACAAAAGCTTTCTGTGAATTGGCGTGAATCAGGTCATACCCTTGGCTATGGTCCCGAATTTGTCGGGCCATGGACCACAGTGCTGGAAAGACCTTCACAGCGCTAAGTTTGCTAGAGGCTCTCACCGACAGCAGAGCGTCGCTAGCAGGCACCACCGTCACCTTGACTCCAGAGGCCTCTAGTCGACTACAAAACGGCCCTTGATCAAACAAAAGTACACTGCTGGTCTGGCGATAAGCGATCGCTAGGTCGAGCAAGCTCAACTCAGCTCCTCCCAAGACCGCTGCATGATCCACAAACAACACGCGAGGTTGGGCTGTAGGGTTGGATGTGAGCGAGATGGTCATGAATATTTGCCCTCCCAGGCAGTGG
>CAZLYS010000607.1:0-3827 GCA_964563415.1 uncultured Halomicronema sp. | reverse complement strand
CATCGGGCCGCTTATCTCAACGGTTTATTCTCTCAATAAAGTGACACGCTCCCGTTCCCGATAGCACCATCACATGGTTTTACATCTAGCGATACCAAGGATTCGAACTGGGCAAAAAATCATGAGAAAAGGCGGAAAAGCATTAATTTATGCCACTTTTTGTCTTGTTTAACAAAGCCTGGTGAATACTATTTCACCGTAATTAAATGTCAGGCGTCAGCCTCGTAAGATGAATTCATCACCCTGGCAACCATAGCAACAAATCAGTCCGAAACCCACACGCCTGACCGGTTCGACGCCATAATTCTTGTGACTCTCTCAGGTTGATATCAACAACAATTCTTGTGGCTCTCTCAGGTTGATATCAACGACGCAGAATCAGCTAAAAATCTAATTCCTCCATGCCTTGCAGCATGCGGAGAGGAGGCATCATGAAACGCACCTCAGCTTTGCCTTATCCCCTAACGCTATATCCACTCGTTAGGAACTTGTTTCGCGACTCCACTATCTTGACCTTTAGCTTTCTGGTTATCGTATTTTTCCTCTGCTTGTAGCACCAACCAATTTCCACTAAACGTGCCGTAAGCTGATAGGCCAAACTATCTTACCTAAGTGGTCAACCGCTCATTAATCAACGATTCATCAACTCGGAAAAACATCAAGCCTAGAGCAATCACCGGTCCATGCTCCTGTAAGAGTGGTCGGTGCGATCGCTCCATATTGACACAATCCCTGGAGACAACGCTGTCAGCAGAGGTTGAGGACTTTGAGATAGCCGTAACCGCAGCCAAATCAAGTTATCAGGCATCATCTAGAATTCGGTTGATATCGGGCATAGACCAACATACGTGACTCAAGGTCCCACTAGATAACCGGATTCGTTGTCTTTCAAAGTAGAGCAAAGTCCTCAACCAGATCACTTATGGCGGAGGTAATTGTACATCTTGATGTATTCCTGGCCTGACTTTTTCCAAGAGTAGTCGTACTGCATACCTTGGAGTGCCAACTGCTGGAACAGTTCAGGCTCATCATAATAGAGGTCCAAGGCTCGGTTCATGCCTGATTCCAAAGCATAATTATCCGACTCATAAAATACAAACCCCGTCCTTTCTTCTTGAGGATGAGCAGTATCGTAATCCCAATCAAACACTGTGCTGACCAAGCCACCCACACCGCGAACCACAGGCACTGTCCCATAGCGCATGGAAATTAATTGAGTCAGGCCACAAGGCTCAAATTTGCTCGGTACTACCATCATGTCAGTACCCGCATAAATTAAGTGGGCGAGTTCTTCATTAAAGCTGAGTTCTAGGTGGATATCAGGATTGCTATCGAGATGGCGTTTCTCATGCCAGAACCAGTCATTAATCACGCTATCAGTAGCCGATCCTAGCAAGACAAATTGGGCACCGCGATTCAGGGCATAGTACATCGCATGGTGAACTAGATGAACACCCTTTTGATCGTCCAGACGCCCAATAAACGCAATCATGGGTTTATCGCAGGGGCGCAGGTTCAATTGTTCTCGTAGTGCTTTCTTATTCAGCAACTTATCTTCAAATGTGCTGAGGCTATAAGGTTGGGCGATATATTTGTCGTCTTCTGGGTTCCAAATGGTGTAGTCAACACCGTTGAGAATGCCAGAAAACTTAAAGCTTTTAGCATGGAGAGTACCGCCTAAACCAAACCCGCAGTCGCCATACATCGCCTCCCAAGAATGGTGGGGAGCCACTGTATTAACGTGGTTGGCATAGACGATCCCGCCCTTCATAAAGTTGAGCGAAAACGGGTTGAAGTTATCTCGCAGTTGCTCATATTGGAAGTAATAGGCCTCACGGTTTAACCCGGTAGCCCAAAGAATTTCGGGACCGCCGAAGCCTTGATGCTTAAAGTTATGGATGGTGTAAAGCACTCGCTGAGTATCCATGCCCTGATACTGGAACATTTCATATAACAGAACTGGTACTAAACCCGTCTGCCAGTCGTGGCAGTGAATGACATCAGGACGCTTGTTGCTCTGCAGCAAAAATTCCAGAGCTGCTTTACTAAAAAAAGCAAACCGCATCGGGTCATCATTGCAACCGTAGTAAGTGCCGCGGTCAAAGAAAAAGTCTTCGGAATGTGGCTCGATAAAGAAACAGAGTTGACCATGCACCCATCCACAAAAGACGGAGCAATGAATGCGGCTACCGTACCAAGGCACCCAGAGGTCGCGATAGGCGTCATGCAAGCCCCAAATGTGGTCATAGCGCATATTGTTGTACTTGGGCAAAATCAGTTCGACACAATGCCCTTGAGCGGCAACTTCACGGCTCAGACCATAAACAACATCCCCTAAACCACCCGCCTTAATGACTGGTGCACATTCCGAGGCAATCTGCACGACGTACATTGGGAAACCCTCGTTTTACAAAAGTTCATTTTGAATTGATTTTATTCAATCAGGAAGACTCTAGTCAGGCAAGGGGACTGGGGACAAATTGCGATCGCTCCGCCCCTCTCCAATTAGGTGTGATCCCTTTCACCATCTGCTTTTCCGCAAGTCAGAGCGTTACTATGCTAAGAGACCAAATTACATTCCACAGATTCCAAAGGAGCAAGGCATGGTAAGCACTCAAGTTGCGGCTCGCGATTTTTTTCGTTCAGCCTATGAGAATCGCTATACCTGGGATCACGACTTCCCTGGCTACACAACGGATGTAACGTTTATCGCTGATGGCAAAACGATAACAGCTAAGGCAACAGTGAACGCTGATCTCAAAGCTGAAGTTTCTGGCATTGAGGATGAAGCCGCTCAAAAAGCGATTCAGTATCAGCTGTGGGAAGTGGCAATTCACCGCATCCGCCGCGCATTTGAAGATACCCATGGGGCTAATACCTTCTCCTATGGCAAAACGCTAGAAGACGGCGCTATCGAAATTTTGATGGGTGGTAAAGCCGAAGGTGATCGTTATCACATCCGTGATAACGAAGTCAGCATGGTGCATCGCCAAATCCACGGCACAGTGGTCACTATTCACACCTTTAGCAGCCACGATACTGGAGCAGGTTACTTATCTCATAAATACGACTCGGTCTACCACGACCCGACGACTGGAAAACAAAAAGGGGGCTACAGCGTTTTTGAAGACAATTATGAGAAAGTTGGCAACTATGTCATTCTCACCGAACGTAAAATTCAGACTAAGACTGAAAATGGCACGACTGAACAGATTTTCCGTTTCTCTAATATTCAGTTAACGGCTTAAAGCCCCTCTTAAAAACTGTATCGGGGCCTAAGAAGTCTCTGTCTCAGGCAGCACATGGCCCCGGTAGTCAAGATGCGTTCTTGCAAGAGAGACGTTAGCTGACTGCTTACAACAACCAGCCAGCTAACGTTGAGAGAGTTGGTCACTACTGACTCCTTAAAGTTCTCTTGAACTCGGGTTGAGCACGGATTCTAAATGGCAGATTCACTGGGGCAATCTTGAATTGGCTGTCAGTCTATCGGAAGAAAATCGCTTGCGCTGAGGGCATGATTTCCGACCATTACACTTGAGCCAATGCTTTTGCCAGCGATCGCTGTAAGCTATCGCGACCAAAGTGTTCCAAAGTCTGTTGTCGCAACCAAGAAGCATCACAACGCTCATCCCCACCCTGCAAAATCTCAATGCAGGCTGCTGCCACCGCCTCTGGATCACGATAAGGTACTCGCCAACCCACACGGCCATCTTGAAGAGGGTCAGCCGAGCCATCATCATCACCAGACAGCGTCGGTACCCCACAGGCCATAGCTTCTAAATAGACAATGCCAAATCCCTCTCTTGAGGGCATTACATAGGCATCAG
>CAZLYS010000606.1:0-3830 GCA_964563415.1 uncultured Halomicronema sp. | reverse complement strand
GATAGTAGGAGCCCTCAGCGTAGTCTGACACCAGACTGGTATGGGTGATCAGAGAGATATCCTGGGGCGGCAGTGCATAGTCACCACTCTGACCGGCGAGTAAATCTTGAAGTTTGGGCGACAAGCCGACCTGATCGTAGAGATCTTGCAGGGTCTGCTGCCGTCGTGAAAATAGATGCCAGTATTGCGGTAATTTCAGCCAATCAGACCATTTGCGATCGTACCAGTGGATAGCTTGACCGAGATCGACCATTTCTTGATGCAGGCGCTTGATCACATCGCAGTAATCATTGATGGCTTGAGCTTCATCGGGAAAGGTGGTGAGCAGGCGATCGCGAAATTTCTCCCAACCTAAAGGAATGCGAAAGTCCACTTCCGGCGTAATAATGCGGTCAATACAATCGGCATCTAAAGAATTGAAAGGAACTTCTTGGTCGATGTACGCCAGCAATTGATCAACGGTCTGCCCCTTGCCGCACTGATAGATATAGTGGACATCGGCACAAAACGCATAGTTGCCATACTGAAAAGTATGACAGCAGCCACCCGGCAAGTAATGCTGTTCTAACACCGCCACTCGATGCCCTTGACGGCTCAGACAGGCCGCCGCTGATAGCCCCCCTAAACCGGCCCCTAAGACGACATAGTCGAAATATTGCATCACACCCTCCTGCGCGTTACTCAGCATCAGGGATACTCAAGTTATCTCGATGAGAGAAGTCAGCCTTCAGGCGTCCGCAGAGCCCTGATTTCTGACCGCTCAATACCTCCCAAACAAACGTTGCTGCTGCAGCCGATATCCTTCAGACTCAGCAGTGCTCACTCCTGCATCCTCAGCCTAAATGCCAAATATGAGGAACTTATGATGCCGGGCTATCGGAGCAGCAAGGGCCAAGTGGTCTTGAAACGGCAGGCTCACAAAACCCTCATATCTATCGTCTAGTCTCAGGATGAAAGACATTCTGCTACCAGGAGGCGATCGATGAAATCTCATGTGTCTACCGCTTCTCCCCCTAAAATTGAGACCCACTGCCGTTTCCTCATCATTGGCTACGGTCACGAACAGCAAGGAGATGCCGCGGTCGGCTGCCAAATTGTTGAGACGGTGGCGGCTTGGGAACTGCCCGCCGTTGAATCTTTAGCCGTTCGTCAACTCACGCCCGATCTCGTTGAAGAGGTGGCCAGGGCTGATTACGTGATTTTGGTCGATGCTTGTGGTAACAGCTGCGTTCATACAGTTCAATTAGATCCCATTCTTACCAGCCAGACATCGGTGCCCTGGGATGCGACACAGGATCCGTCTCAAAGCTGTGAACCGTCAGAGTTACTCTCCTTGGTTCAGGCTCGCTACGGTCGGCATCCCTTAGCTTGGTTGTTGGAGGTTCCTGCTCAATGTTTTGAAAGGGATCACCCCCTTTCCGATATGGCTCAAGAAGGGTGCGATCGCGCTTTGAGAATCATTGAGCAGTTTTTCACCACTTACCTCCCATCTCCCTACATAGGTGCAGATGCTCATCAGCAATCTGTTTAACGGCATCGGTAAGGAGCTTGATGATGTGCTCAATTTTTACGCGAATTCTCAAGGGTCAAATTATTGTCGGTCGTAATTTTGATTGGATACAGCTAGGAGGAAACCTGCATTTTATTCCCCCCACCCGGTTGTATGGCTTGACGACCTATGGACTGTGCCTCATTGAACAGCTCGGTTGCGATCGCCCCTTTGAGGGCATTAATTCACAGGGATTATTCATCGGCATGGCAGGCATTCATACCGACGATTTCCCCGCTCGGCAGCACGATAACTATCCGCTTCAGTTAGACGAATTTGGGGCTATTCGGTTCGTTCTAGAGAGAGCTTCTACCACCCAAGAAGCCATGGCCATCCTGGATCAAGTAGACATTGTTGACCACGGTGTTGAACCCCATATTCGACTGCAATATTTGATCGTTGATCAACAGGGTGAGGTCTGCATCATTGCCGGTCAGGAAAAAACACCCCTGATGAAGCTGGATGCCATCCCGTTTGCGGCCATCACCAATTTCCCGTTATCCCTGAGCGGTGCCATCCTCTGTGATCGATTCGTGCGGCTCCAGCATGATTTACCCACCCTCACAGATGTCAACGAAGCGATCGCTTTAATTGAGGCCGTATCGCAGCAATCAACCGTTTATTCATGTCTCTATTCCCTAACTCAAAAGACATTCAGTCTTTGGATTGAGCGAGCCTTTCAAACCAGTCTCAGATTTAGTCTGAATCAGGAAACTGCTCAAGGGCATCAGTTTTATAACTTCGGCCAACTTAAACTCATGTCGCCCGAGCACCAAGATCGGTTTAAAACAACGCCCTATGAAGTTCAACAGGGATTTTCGTCATCACCAGATCTGGCCCCCAAAAGTGCGGTTTAGCCCCTAAGATTCTCAACTTATTCCTTTTATACTGAAGGTATCAGCCCAGGCAAAAATTACTGGAATGGTACGTGTTTTTTGCTCAGTGTGACTAGGTTTTCAAAGTGCTGAAATTACTGAGTCAGCATACCCCACAGGTTAATCAACCAGCTCAAAGCCGTACCTATTAGCCAGCTGACTCAGGGCTGATATTGGCTCATGAGATGTCGGTCTCTCTGCAACGCAACGCCGTATCTATTGGGTATGACTTATCAACTGAGGAGGTTGCGACTATGCTGTGGCTCCCCCATGCTTCCAAGCCATCCACTCAGGTCCGTTCAGCATCTCTGCTGCCCTTGCAGGATGTTGTGCTGTTGCCTGACATTACCTTACCCATAGTGGCGGGTCGTCCTCGCTCCATCGCATCTGCAGAAGCGGCGATGGATACAGAGGAAAAGCAGTTAGTCATTGCAGCCATTCGCCCGGAATGTCTGGAGCGGTTGACCCAAGCCCCAAGGCGCGAGGTTGAGAGCCTCAACGATCTCTATTCTGTTGGTACCTTAGCCGTGATTCAGCGCATGATCAGGCTCCCGCAGGGCGTCGTTCAGCTCGTCGTGAGAGGGAGCGAGCGGGTGCAGTTAGAGCGATTGGACTTGAAGGGGAAGGGCTTTGAGATTGAGTACCAGACATTACCCCAGTTGACAATCGCAGAGGCGGTGACTGCAGGGAGCGAGACTGAGACCTTGAAGGCATTAGCCGATGCCATCAAGTCTCTCTGGGAAGAAGTGGCCTCCATGAACGCCGATTTTCCCGAGGATTTGCTGGCGATTTTAGTCGGGAATGAAGCGCCTGCCGAACTGGCCTATCAATCCGTCATCCTGATGCAGAAAGGCGTATCCGAGACTCAGTTAGTGTTAGAAGAAAACCACCTGGAGAAGCTGCTGCGGCAAGTTTTGGAGTACTTACAGAAGCATGTGGAAGAGCTCCGGCTACGGACTCAAATTTTGGGAGAAACTCAGAAGACAATTGATCAGCAGCAGCGGGAATTCTTCCTGCGGCAGCAATTAAAGAAAATTCAAGAGGAACTGGGAGAAGGCGATCCTGAGCAAGAGGAGATCGCTGAACTGCGGAACCGACTGGCCGCATCCACGCTATCAGAAGCAACAGAAAAGCAGGTAAAACGGGAACTGGCGCGACTAGAGCGGATTGGCAGCAGTTCTGCCGAGGGCGGCGTCATTCGGACCTATCTGGATTGGTTGCTGGAAATGCCTTGGGAGAAAACCATTGAGGATAATTTGGATTTGCAGAACGCGCGATCGGTCCTGGATGCGGACCACTATGGTCTAGAGAAAGCCAAAGATCGGATTATCGAGCACTTAGCGACCTTCAAGCTCAAACGGCAAGCGCGGCAGCAGACCGCAGAGACGGCAACCGAACCCGAGTCT
>CAZLYS010000605.1:0-3846 GCA_964563415.1 uncultured Halomicronema sp. | reverse complement strand
CGATCGCTCGTCTACGCTGCTCGCGATCGCCCTGCCGCATTTGGCATCGCCTGCAGGAATCCGGCAAAAATTTCTGCCACATGGCGCTGGTCGGTGCCACAGCAGCCACCTAACACCCGCAAGTTCGGCAACTTATCGCCTAAGGCCACACATTGCCGTCCCAAGTCTTGAGGGTTGCCCTCATCCAGTTCCTCAGCTTCATCCAGTTCAGCATGACTCTGGATCGAGGCATTGGGGCGAATGCCGCCAACGCGATTGAGCCAAGCAGCACCAGACTGCAAAGTATGGGCAAAGTGGAGCGGATGGGCACAGTTGATCATGTAGTAACTGGGATAGCCCTCCGTGGCTCCATCGACTTGGGCGATCGCAGCCTGTAATGATTGCCCATTCGGCAAACAGCCATCCGTTTCGACAGTGAAGGAAATGACGACCGGCATCTCGGCCGCATCAGCAGCGCGGACAATCCCGATCGCCTCTTCAACATGGGTCATAGTCACCGCCGTGATCAGGTCGGCTCCGGCATCTCGTAGAACAGCCGTTTGAAAGGTGTGGTAGGCCTCAGCCTCGGCAACTGCCATCAGCGTTTCGGGATCGTAGCCGTCGCCTCGGGGGCCAATACAGCCGCTGATCACAATCGGGGTGGCAGGCGTTTCAAATTCATCCCGGATCTCTCGAAGCAGATCGATGGATTTGTGGTTCAGCTCAGCGATCGCCTGTCGGGTATAGCCCAGTTGGATACCCCAATCAGGACTAGCCCGCCAGGTGGCACTTTCTAAAACGCAACCGGCTTCAAAGCGTTGGGCTAAGCGGGCATAGGTGCGGAAATACTTGTGTAAGGCAGCGGTGCCAAACGCATCTTTGAGCAAATCAAAGGCGGCAAATTCTGGCAAGTGTAGACCTTCCTGAAAGATCAGGGTGGTTTCCAATCCGCCATCAGTCAAAAAGAAGCGATCGCCAATTTGCGGCAACCGGTATCGATAACGTGTCATGGGGGCATTCTCCCAACTACTGATGAGTTCGATAGCCTGCACTCTAGGCCGCGATCGAGAAGTTTTAGAGAGACAAATGAGCCCAGCGAGTTTGATAGCAGAATTCGGAATGCGGAAGTCGGAATACCCATCGGGAAGGGCAAGCCCTACAGAACTGAAAAGTCTGTCAAATGGCGATTACAGTGAGATTTGCTAACAAGCGATCGGCGATCGCGGGTAGCACTCGGCAGGAAGCACTTGGTCAGCCTCATGATTGGAGGGCTCGTTCCCGACTTATTCTCGATTGGGCAGTAGCTTTGGGGGTGTCAGACGAGGCTGGAGATGTCTGCCCCGGTTGCTGCAGCCCGCCATCCAGAGGATTGAGTCATGTATGCCTATTCTGAAAGTCAGCCCCTTGCCACAGTCTCGCCGCTTTCCAGACAACCCCCTGCGGGTTCAAAGCGTTCTCCATTAACGGTACGTTGGCCCGAGACAACTGACCGCAAAGCTCTCGATACGCTCTTTGCGGCCCCTGAGGTCCTGTCTTGGACGGTGGAACTGCCAGGGAACCCACCGGTCAAACTGCAATCTCAGCCCAGTCCGTCAGATGAGAGCTATGTCTTACTGGCCTGTGAGGATTCGACCATTGCCGGAGCCATCTCCCTGAGTGTGTGCCCCGCTGACCAGAAGCGTCATGTAGGTTCTATTGGTTCGCTGGTCATTGGCCGAGAGCATCGCAGTCAAGAGATTGGGGTTAAGTTAATGAAGTCAGCGCTCTATCTGGCTGATCACTGGCTGCATCTCAAACGCTTACAACTGGCGGTATTGGCTGACAATGATGTGGCGCTCAAAGTGTTTCGTCGGTTTGGCTTTGGGGAAGAAGGGAGGCTGCAAGATTGTGCGCTACCAGGCGACGACCATGTTGACGCCATCCTGATGAGCAGAGTTAAAGCCGATAACGCATAATATTAGCCAGTTCCCACTATTGTTTGAAGCGATCGCGCCTCTTGGCATGAGGACGGAATTCAGGCGGTTAAGTGCGATCGCTATCCGTAACTCTTTGACATTCAACTCCGATACCACATCGGTTAAGGAGTCAACGGTGAAAGCCAGCGGCGACAGATAACCTCGAATTCGCTACAGCTCCTCTTTGTTCCGTCCGCACCGGCGAAGGGTTAGCTGGCTGTTGCTAGTCCAAGCAACGAAATCCTTTTTCACCTTTGAGCTTGCCATCAAAGCTTGCGGTTTCTATGCACCCCACCTGCTGCGATGTCGCTCCAATCAGATAGTCCGAAAAATCAGCCTTACCCTGTTTATATCGCTGCAAGGCTTGATCCACCGTTGAACGGTTTTCAAATTCAAATGCAGCACTGTGAAGCATGGCTTCCAGAACGCTGGTAATGTCATTCTTTTGAAAACGGTAGCTGGCTCCTCTGAGTACCCAAACCATTTCACAGAGGACGATGTTGGTAATGAAGCAGGGTTGGTTTTGCTGAATCAGGTCGGCAGCTTGTCGCCACTGCTGTTCATCGTCGCGGGTGAGATAGCGGACCAAAACATTCGTATCAAGCCCAATCATTGGCTCCCTCAATAATGGCGGCATCCATATCTTCAAGGGTAGCTGGCCGTGCGTCGGGCCGATGCAGGATACCGGATAGGGTTTCTACAGCAACATTGAGGGGAAAGATTTTGACCTGACCGTCTTCGTCAATCACGAACTCAACTCGGCTACCGCTGGTCAGCTTCAGATGCTGCTGAATTTTTTCGGGTAGGGTAATTTGTCCGGTTTCGGTGACGGTGGTGCTGAGCATGGCAACAAAGACTGAAAGCAACTTGACTCTATTTTAGTCTCGCCAGTCGTTTGGGCTTTGCCTCAAGCTACATTAGTCAGTTAACGTTTAAGTTGAGCGGCGCGCGTCCGCTCGAACGCCTCATTTTGTGATACATCCACTTCTCTATTCGGCTAAGCTCAATCACAAAATATCCGGAAAACTCTGCTGCTTTCTTGGCAAGATCTCACCTTTATCAAGCCCAAAGTAGTATGAGACTCCCGTGTCGATCAGTACATGTAGTTTTTCTTGCCTATCCACGCGGTATTCTTCCTTTCGAAGAACGACTCCGATTGCGTCTGGAGGTAGGCCTGTGCCCGGCTCGGGTGTTTCAGCAGGACGGATCAGAAATCCTACTCTAGGATCACTCTCTTCGTAAATCGTGGCTTTTAGAATGGCCTCTCCAACTGCAAACCACCTTGCGATTTGTAGCAATGGGATGCTAGCTCCTCTGGGCTTATGGGCAAAGAAGTTGCGAGCTTGGGCAAGCTGGGCCAACCAGCCCTTGAAATGCTCCGGAAATGGGTAGTCAGTTGAGGTCTTACAGATATCGTATAGTTGATCCAATCTTGGGCTTGGCATTTTGTCGATTAGCAGGTTTGCAATTTGATCAGAAGAGTTCGCTAGACACCACTTAAGACAGGTTTCAATTGCGGCACACAGCTTGAAGGTGTGATTGATTTAGCCCAACGAAATTTTCCCATGCGAGGCCATACAGCTCCCAAAACGGTGGCTGGTCATTTTCAGAGAAGTTGGAGAAGACCTGCTCAACTTCAGAGGTCGTCATGTGGATCTGTTTTTGCGAGAAAACTTGCGAAAACGGAAGATTCAATCCTCTGCTAAGACGTGCTTTCGCATTTCTATTGAACCCTGAAAAAACATGCTCTACCTACGCCTCTCTTGTTCAGTAAATACCCATGTCATGTACGTTAGAGTCTGGCCAGTGTTGAAGACTCGTTATCACAACGCGATCGAAGTCAACTGTGAGCTTCTTCAGTTCTTCCCGATCGCTCCCTAAGCTTTTGCTCAACCGCTGAAGGAGCGCTCTC
>CAZLYS010000604.1:0-3854 GCA_964563415.1 uncultured Halomicronema sp. | reverse complement strand
GGGTGGTTCATGATGAGTGATAAGGGTCGACTGCTGACAAAACCAGACTAACTAGCGTCGTTTAGGGGCTGCCAAGTAGATATTGAGTGCCTACGGCTAAAGTTTTGCTGCCGCTTTGGACGCACTTTGGTTGCCTCAGCAAGGGGCAGTACAAAGTGAGGTAACCATCAATCTGAAAGTTTTGCTAGAAACAATAGGATTTCTTAGTTTTCATCTAAGAGACATCTGCAATCCTATTCAGCTTGGGCTGCTATGTCAGACTCTGTTACCCAGTTGCTAGCCTGACGACTTCTTGGCCGAGCCTGTCAAATTCTGCTGACGCTTCAATCGCGGAGCGACCCGCGAGGTCAAAGACAGTGGCCCGTTGTCCAAAAGTATCAGCCACGACTTGTCGCTGATGAATGATGGTATTGCATGTCGGCACTTTTGCCTTTTTGAGAATCGCGATCGCCTCATCTTTGAGGCGAGTCCCTTTCACGGCTCGCGATAGCAGGACCTGAGCGTTGGGTAACCCTTTACGGGTTTTGCGAATCTTCCAGGCGAGGCGGATGGCATCGGCGGCACTGCGCAAATCGACCCCTGTGGGCTGGCAAGGAATTAACGCCAGATCTGCCCTCATAAGTATGGCTTTGGTAGCATCGGATAACCCGGCGGGGCCATCAACGATGCAGTAGGTGTACGCCGCCGCCACGGTCGAAATCTTGTCGCGTAAATCAGCGGGCGATTGCATCACCTGATAAGGGATTTGGGTGTCGATTAATCCTTTAAGCCAGATCGAAGACGATCGCTGTGCATCGGCATCAATCACACAAACCGAGTGACCTTGGCTCTGGAGCCAGTAAGCCAAATGTACCGACGTTGTACTTTTGGCACACCCCCCTTTTTGATTGACCACGCCCAAAATCGCCACACGTACACCACTCTCTAAATGCTGCATATGTACTGTATTACGTCAGGCGATCGCAACCGGATGAAGGTACTCATTGTCTTGTGTGGGCGGTAACGATTGGGGTGTTTACGAATGACCGATTTCTTAACGTCATGCCATCGCGCTGCTAAGTTGGCGATCTCTCATTCGTGTTCTTTGAATAGGGAGTGGTCTTAAACTTATGGAGGCCCCACCTCTGATTAAATAATGGTCACAGGGAGATCATCAGGAGGCCTATGCGACTAAGTGCTTTCATCACCTCTCTCGTGCTCGGCATGGCAGTTCTCCCCCTGGGAGCCCGTGCGATCACCGCGACAATATTGGATTTAGAGCAGCCAGAAGATTTCTTGATGGCTTTTCGCAAGGTGCTTTGTTCTCTAGAAGATGGCGAAGTTACCTACTTTACTTGGCAAGGACAGGTGTATAGCCGAGTTCCCGGTGAGCGCGATCGCCACCTCTTTAACGTGCAGGGCATGAGTGCTCGCGCGTGCGGCTCGTTAACGTCAGAAACGGGTGAGGTTGGGTTTCGACAGGTGACCCGTGAGGTCATGCTTTATCTAGATCCAGCAACTAATACGGTGCTAGAAACCTGGCAAAATCCTTGGACGGAGGAAATCAACACGGTTGTTCCCGTGGCGAATGATCCGGTGAACTCTGGCCCCTTTTGGGAGACCGCTACGGCACAACGCACCTCGTTCGCCCGTCTGGGAGATACTGATCTCCTGTTCCTAACGTTCACAATTCCCCTGTTTTATCCCAATCCTTTGGGGGGTGAGTATCAAACCTACATGGGCGGGCACTACCACGCGATGGAGATGTTTAACTTTACGGTGGGTGAACAGGAGGTCCTCAGGGGCGTGGAGACGACTGTGCCTGTAGCGATCACCTGGAGTCGCATCTCGCCTTGGTTGCCATGGATGGTAATGGGCAGTCGACCAGGGGAACTGGTGTTTCATGCTGCGGGAACGCGGGTGACGGATTGGGAAGAGCTGCCAGAGCCTTTACGAGAACAAATAGCCACAGAGTTTTCCCTGTATCAATTGCCACCACCGCTCGATGACGATCGACCGAATCAAACGACTTGGACCAATTTTCGAGATTATCTGGACAATCAGCCCCAGCGGTAAGGTAGCACTGGGTGTTTGAATCCTGACCCTTGATCAGGATGAATGGGCAAGTAACGACATCAATATTAGAGAGACGAGGTGAGTAGACCATCAATTCAAAAGTCATGGTTAATATCTATTGGTCAGAGCGTTTTCCACGTTTCAATTGATGTGTTTCCAATCGTCGTCGATCGCTGGTCTAAACATCAGCGGCTGGTTTAGTGACTAGTCCAGTCAACGGCATTTTGCGATCGCCCTGCACTCACCAATGGGAAGTGTGCCACCATGACGAATTCGCTTTTTATCAGTACTGCTGAGGCGGGCAGCGGTAAAGCACTAGTATCCCTAGGCATTATCGAGCTCTTGTTGCGACGTACGACACGGGTGCATTTCTTTCGGCCATTGATTCAGGGAACTGAGCCGGTTGACCCCGAGGAGACGCATGGGCATGACAAGGACGAAGATATTGACCTGATTGTCAGTCACTTTGACCTGAAGCAGAGTTACGAAGAATCGTTTGGGCTGCGATCGCGCGAAGCCCAAGACCTCGTCGCACAGCACCGCACCGACGACGTCATCGACACCATCATCCGCAAATTTAAGACTTTGGAATCGCGAGGCGACTTTTTGCTGTGCGAAGGCTCTGACTATTTGACTGAAAGTTTGGCCTTTGAGTTTAGCTTTAACCAAGAAATTGCCAAAAATCTCGGGGCTCCGGTGCTGATCCTGGGGAATGCCTACGATCGCTCTTTGGAGGAAGCCGTCAGCCCGGTGGAGATCGCGGTCGAAGCTTATCAAGACGCAGGCTGTGATATTGCGGGCATCATCCTCAACAATGCCGCTGAGGATATCGTCACGCCGTTGAAAGAAGAGCTGTTCCGTCGGTTTGGCATGCGAGGGCTGCTCTTGTCGGTGATTCCCCATCATCCGCGGTTGGCCAGTCCGCGGATGCGGGATATTGCCACGCAACTACAGGCCAAGGTGCTGTACGGCCACAAACGACTCAAAAACCTGGCGACCAGACGGATTGTGGCGGCGATGCAACTGCAAAACTGCCTCGATCGCTTACAACCCAATTCGCTAGTGATTACGCCTGGTGATCGCGGCGACATGATTGCGGGCATTTTGCAGGCTCACCAATCCACCAGTTATCCGCCGCTGGCGGGGCTCTTGCTTTCCACGGGCATGCAGCCTGATCCGGCGATCGCCCGGTTGATCGACGGGATTTCTGACCCGCTGCCCATCCTGTCTGTAGAAACTGATACGTATAACACTGCCGCTCAGGTGAATGACGTCCATAGTGCCCTCTGGCCAGACGACCGCGAAAAAATTGACCTCAGCATTCAAACTTTTGATCAGCATGTGGATCTGAACCGGCTGGAGCAGCAGATTAGCGCGGTGCGGGTACGGGGCATGACGCCCAAAATGTTTACTTACAACTTGATGGAGCGGGCGAAGTCGCGACTGCAGCACATCGTTCTGCCAGAGGCCTATGATCCGCGCATTCTGAAGGCGGCGGCCACGTTAGTCAATCGCGGCATTGTCAAGCTGACGCTGTTGGGCCATCGTCAAGATATCCAACGCGTGGTCGATCAATATCAGATACGCCTCGACTTAGACCAAGTCAATGTCGTGTATCCGTCTGCCAGTGAGGCTTTGAAAGACTATGCTCAAACCTTTTTTGAGCTGCGCCAGCACAAAGGCGTCACGCTAGACAACGCTCTGGATGTGATGATGGATGTCTCTTACTTTGGCACCATGATGGTTTACCAGGGCGATGCGGATGGCATGGTATCAGGGGCGGTGCATACAACTCAGCA
>CAZLYS010000603.1:3003-3866 GCA_964563415.1 uncultured Halomicronema sp. | reverse complement strand
GCAATGGCTCCGATGGCGAAACATTGGAACAAGCGGTCATTCGAGTGCCAAAACTGTTACGGAGTCGCGATCGCGCCGTCACCCCTGAGGACTTTGAAGCCCTCACTATTCAGGCAGGGGGCGGAGCAGTAGCGCGGGCACGGTGTTTGCCAGCCACCACCGAGGGAGCCGGGACAGTGCGCGTGCTCGTGATTCCTCAAGCTGATCTCACACCGGTTCAACAGGGGGTAGGACTGGCCCCCACCGCCTTAGAGGTCAACGATTTGTTAGAACAGCAAATTCTCGACTACCTGGATGAGCGCCGTCTATTAGGGATCAATGTTGTCTGTGAAGAACCCGACTACACCGGCCTCTCAGTGCAAGCCGAGCTGTATCTCGAAGCCGCCTATGACCACCCCGAAGGTCGCGAAGAGGTCTTGCGTCGCCTGCGAGTCGCGCTCTATACCCTCTTTAATCCCCTCATTGGCGGTCCTGATGGCACGGGCTGGCCCTTTGGTCGCCCCGTCTACGTAGCGGATGTCATTGCCTTATTCCAGACCTTTTCGCAGATTCGTCAGATTGGTGCCGTGCAGTTGTTTGAGCATCGCTGGCAGGGCGATCGCTGGCAACGCCTCCCCCCTGCCTCGGTGGTCGATCCGGGCGCAGAAGGCACGATCTGTTCGTGGTTCGATCGCTACATCAATGCCGGTCACTTCCTCAGTTGTTACTAGATACGTTATCGCTGTCAGAGGTCAGAAGTCAGAGGTCGGGATGGGTTCTTAGGATTCGGTAGCTGGGGAATAGGGAATAGGGAATAGGGAACAGCAAGCTAGGCATCCCCTCACCCACTCCACCCCACTACCCAGCTACCCAACTACCCATTC
>CAZLYS010000603.1:0-2903 GCA_964563415.1 uncultured Halomicronema sp. | reverse complement strand
ACCCAGCTACCCAACTACCCATTCACCCAGCCACCCAACTACCCACTCACCCAGCTACCCAACTACCCATTCACCCAGCCACCCAACTACCCACTCACCCAGCCACCCACTCACCCACTCACCCACCTACCCACTCACCTCACCCACCCTGCTCCCCCCCAAATGACCCAAGCCCTCGATCGCCCCGCCCTTGCTATCCGCTTTACCCCCATGGATGTGCCAGTCACGCGTCCTTGGGACGAAGAGGGGTCATCGAGCATTGCCATTAACGCGCCAGCGGTAGTGAATCCGCTCATGTTGCATCCAGGGGAACCAACCGAGGCGAGTGTTGCTGTCACGAACGGTAGCGATCGCCCTCTAGATCTCGCGGTGACCGTCAGTGGGACTTTTCCAGATGAGTGGTGTCAGGTGCTGCGATCGCGCAAAACCCTGAGTCCAGGTGAAACGCTCAACGCAATTTTGCTGTTCCAGGTACCCGAGGACTACTTTGAACAGGCCGATCAAGGACAACTCGCCCTAGAGCAGCGGGGTCACTTACGTTGTGTGGCCCAGGATGGTGAGGATGCTGGCCACCTGCTAAGGACGATCGAATTCACCCTATATTTGCGACCACGCAGCCTCTACCTCGACTTTTTGCCTGATTTATATCGCGAAGTCGATTTTGTCGGTCGCTTACTCAAGGTGTTTGAGTTGGCCTTTGAGCCTGACGTCCGTACCCTCGATGGGCTGTGGGCTTATCTGAACCCCCGCCTCGCGCCCCAGGGTCTGTTGCCGTTTTTGGCCCATTGGGTGGGCTGGCAGATTTCCCCAGATCTCAGTCTCAACCAGCAGCGCGAGCTGATTGCCCAAGCCCTGGAAATTTATCGCTGGCGCGGTACTCGCCGGGGCTTAAGGCTCTCTCTGCACCTCGCCACCGGCCTCCCCTTAGAAACCTCGCCAGGCACAGAACCGGCGATCGCGATTACTGAAACCTTCGGCTCCGGCCTGGTGCTGGGAGAAACTCACCTCGGCCCAGAAGCCATTATGGGCGGCACTAAACCCTTTCACTTCAGCGTGACTTTGCGTCAGCCCCCCGGTCTAGACCTGGACGAAAATCTGATCCGCAAAACCATCGAGCAAGAAAAACCAGCCTTCTGCACCTATGACCTGGCGATTATGCCCGCCCCACTGCGATCGCCCCTGCCCCGCCGTAACGATGATCCATTAGCGTCACTCTTGTAGGTCGACCATGCTGCCCTTGTCCTTTTCTCAGTTGCTATGACCAGCTACCTGTCCAACTCCGACCCCCTATCGATTCCCGCGATCGCTCCCCTGCGGCGACTGGCGGTTCACAACGGGCTACTGCTGGATGCCGAGCGCTGGCAGGTGGCCCATGATTACCATCGCCAGCGGCAAAATCTGCATTATCAGGCACTGCATCTGCCGGGCATTGTTTGTGGTCTAGAGGTCGCTGTCGCTCCACCCCCCGAAGATGTCAGTGCCCGCTATCGAGACGGACGCTGGCTGCAAATTAGTCCCGGGGTGGCGATCGACGCTCACGGCAACTTAGTCGTGGTCGATCAACCGGTTAAAGTCCATCTCGCATCGATTGCCGAAGAGCAGCCCCAGCCAGTCTATCTGGTCGTGCGCCACGTCGATCCCGAAGGCTTGCAGCGATCGCAGACAGCCGAGATTGTCGCAGAAACCTTTCGCATTGATGAGAAAAAGGAGCCGCCTGGCGACCTCGATATTGAAGTCTGCCGGGTGCTGGTGCCCCCCACAGACACTCCCCTGATGCCCGCAGCCAATGTCTTTCAACCCGGTGTGGGGGAACTGGATTTGCGATATCGGCAAGCTGCCCAACTGCGTCCCCAAGCCACCGTCCACGTAGCCTATGCCACCAGCGGGCTCACCGCCGCCGATGGGCAGATTCATCACAGCCTCCAATCTTTGGCTAAGGCAGCGATCGCTCTCTACCCCAAGTTAAGTATCGGTAGTGAGATTCCCGCGCTCGATCTCGCTCAGCTACAGCCATCGGCAGGGTCGGGCTCCGACCCTCTCGCACTGCCAGCAGCACTGGCGAATTGTGACTTGCTGTATCTCACTCATCGCCAATGTATCAACCTGGAGGCCGCTGCCACAGACTATTTGCGTCACTATCTGGAGCAGGGAGGCGTGTTGTTGGTGGAACTGCCCAGTCGCGATGGTAATTTTGCCGAAGTGAACGCCGTCGTCCGAGAACTGGAAACTGCTGTCGCTGATCTACAAGGTTCCCAACGATTTTCCGACCTACGATCGCAACTCGAAAGCGAACTCGCCGCCGTGACTAACAATCTTGACGGTCGTTTGGCCAATGCTCAGCGATCGCTGCTCACCCATCTCTTTGCCCCAGACACCCCCCAGACCCTGCGCGACCCCGATGATGACCACCCGATCCGCTGTGCCCCCTTTGCCTTTTCGCAATGGCCCAGCTTGCGCAGCGAACCCTTGCGGCTCTATGCCAGCGGCGGCCTGGTGCTCACTATTGGCGATCTTTCGCAGGCTTGGGGCGCGAGCCGTGAGTTCAACCTGCCCCGCGATCGCGTCCGCGCCGCCCAAGAACTCGGCCTCAACCTACTGCAGTTTGCCTGGCACCGCCATCATCGCACCCAGATTCAACACCTTCCTCATCAGACGTCATGACCACCTCTCCCCAGCGCCAACGGGGCCTGAGCCTCAAAGTCAAACTCACCGGCGTGATGCTGCTCACCATTGCCGCGATCGCGGCGATCGTCCACGTTCCCTGGGTGTATATCTCACGGCGCAATGTTGAACAAATGGTCAGCCAGCTCCATGAAGAATCCTTTCAGGGGGCACGCATCGACGCTGCGGGCTTCTTTGATAACGTCTTCCAATTCGGGGCAGTCCACGACCAACATGGTCGG
>CAZLYS010000602.1:0-3870 GCA_964563415.1 uncultured Halomicronema sp. | reverse complement strand
ACCTGGCTAGTCTCCCCTATCCTATCCCTCAAATCAAGCCTGACAAAGTACTAGAAGTCGATATCATAGTCCTCAAGATGTGGGCGCCACCCCATTAGCTTCATGGTGCAGCTTGAGGTGGAGGCGTAATCCCTCGTTTGACTAAACCGGCATCGAGTTCTTGCAAAAATTCAAAATCTTTTGCGGGTAAGGGGCGATCTCTCATCGACTCATTAGGATGGGCGATTGCGGCAAAAGCCGCCTGAAATTTTGCCGGTCCCATTGCGATCGGCGCAGTCAAATGGCAGGGAATCACTCGCTCAAAGTGCCATTGACTAACTTGATCAACCCAATCCTTGACCTCATGCAGGCCGCGATTGAAGATGAGGGTTTGCAGCACAGGCGCAACGAAGGGTCTGCCTCCCCCTTGCAGGGCCTCAAAAGAAGTTATCCAATCAGGCTGCCAACAAAAAGGGTAGAGACCAAAGTAAGCTCGTCGAGACCGATCTGGAGCCGCCTTTGCGTCTTGGAAAGCTACTCGCAACGTCGGCGTATTGAGGGCACTGGGTCGAAAGAAAAAAGCAAACAGCGCAATCCGATGCCAGCCCCGCAGACGATTTGCAGGGGTATCGATAACGGCTTCTTCTGCACGATCGCGGGCGTGAAACAATAGGGGATATGGGTCAAGTTGGAGAATGGCAGGCGGCTCGTAGGGCACTGACACCAACGCATCAGTCAATAACAGAGTGCGGGTCTCCCGATGAAATAAGGCTACTTCGACAAAGGGGCCTAACCCTAACTTGATCGGTCCTAAAGTCGCCCAGTCAAATTCGTCGGCAAAGGGCACTGAGATATCGGCAGTCAACACTTGAGTTCGCTGGGCCGGCAATCCTAACCAGCTCAGAGGCAAATTGAGCGGAAAACTCCACTGGTCAGGCGCAACGTAGATTTGGGCTTTGGGAAAGCGACGTGCAAACGGACCGACAAATACCTTATGCTCAATCCCCGTCGTGGTGGATTGAATAATGTACCGGACAGTGCCATAGCGTGCTTCCAGCGATCGCACTAGCCCAATACATTCGGGGGTGGGGGCCACGGGTGCATAAACCAGGAGCCCCCCAGCTCGAAGTCTGACAATCGTCATCCGGATGGGCACAACGACATAAAAAATCCCCTGATATTGGTCACAGGTCCAAACTGTCTCCGGCACAATTTCTTGCATCAGTGTTGGTCGTTGACCATAGGGATATAGGGGCACCACCGGCCAAAAGGGCCACGAACGAGCCGAGCGATCGCGCTTCTGGTGACTTACCTGCTGCGAAAAAGAGTCTTGACCGGCCATAGTGCTCAAACATTGTTGCCCTATTGAATTGTAGAGACTTCTGTCAGTGATTTAGAAAGCGCACACGTGAGAAACACAACTGATATAAAGCCATACAGTTTTCTCGTCCAGTCCTAAAATCGTTGTGGGTATTACTACCCTGGTAAGCTCCCGGATCAGAAAGGGCGGCAGAAATTGGAAGAAGTGGGTTGAGCCACTACATACACATAGTTTGCTTAGATAGTCTTTCGTTAAGACAGGTGGCTCAAAAGATCGAGCTTCAGAGATCATCTTCTGTAAAGAGGTGAGAATTGTCCAGATCGCCGGGAGCCTTGACCGGCAAGAACTTTACTCATGAAGCCCGCACCTGAATTGTGCTCTCTGTATATCAATTGCTAAGCGTTTCAGGCCCACACAACTTCCCAACATTCACTTTGCGATTGTCCGGTCACTGACTAAAGTTGATGCAGATCACCAAGTCACTTCAACTGGGCTTTACGTATAAGCCGATATATGAACGTATTACATTTACGGACTCATCAATAAAGTTCACGTAAATCCCTGCGTAAAAAGATGCACCTCATTCGTGGATGTAATTACATAGGGTCAAGGGCAGCAATGAACCAACCAGCGTGTCACGCTGCAAATTAGAACCTGTATCTGCCAACAATCTTTCAGATCTTTGCAAATTACTGAAATACTCAAGGACACACAATGAACAACAATAAGAAGTTCAACCTCGCTACCGCAGCAACTATGTCTGCCGCTGCACTGTTCGCTGCAGCTCCTGCTAGCGCTGGTTCACTAGACTTCACTGGCGGAGCAAACTTTGGAACTTGTGACGGTGCTATAACCTGTACCGTAAATGGTTTCACGCTGACCGCCGGTGAGACCGGTGATAGCCCCTTTTCAGGGGACGGGGCTACACTCGCTGAAAAGGAAGTCAATGGAGTTTACGGGTTGGGGGTTCAGCACAGCCCAGGTGGTTCTAACGGTGGTGGTTCGCAACTAGAAGTTGACCGCTACGAAACTTTGAGCATCGACTTCAAGGAAAGTATTGTAAAAAGCTTAGATCTCGTTTTCCTGTACGAAGCGGGTCCTAACACAACACACTTTGGGGATGCCTTGAATGAAGTTGCAAGTGTTGTAGCTGGGGGTTTCACCGGTACGTTGACCGTGTTGGATGAGCTCACGGCTGAATGGTCTTGGAACGGCATTACACAAACGGTTTCGGCAAAAAGTAATGCTGATGGCACTGGTGGTGGTTGGTTCAGCATTTCTAACCCTTTTGATGATGTTAAAGTATCTAGTGTTGAACTTCTCGCAGAACCAGGCGAACCTGCAAATCCTCTGTTAACTGGAGAGCGCAGTGACTACAGCTTAGGCGGCATTGCAACCGTACCTGAGCCTACTGCTGTTATTGGCTTAGGTGCTCTTGCACTGAGTGCTTTTGGTTTACGCAAAGGTAAAGAGTCCGCAGCCTAAATCTTCATGCAACCCTAAATCTGTTTCAGTTTTAAGGACGAAGAGGGCATGACTATGAGTCATGCCCTTTATTCTTGGGCAATATTTAGGCATGGACACAAACGCCTTGATGTTTGCCTGATAAGCAAGAAGCACTGCCAAAATTGAATCATCTACCGAATTGTGTTGGATATCAGCCCTTTCAAGATTAAGGCATTTCCGTGAGATGTATCGTTATACCTAGCACTTAGCTTTCAAAACGTAAATGCTATGGATAGTCTTAAGAGACTTAGGTCTCCACATGCATCATTTCAAGAATTAGTGATCCTCGTATATCTATTTGCCAACATATTTATAACTGTCTTCCTTTGAATATGTCCAATACCGATGCCAGAATAATTCGCGACCAATTGCATGAAAGCTTATCTTGTTTAGAAAGGTTTCAAAATACACGCTGCGCATTTCTTGATTATCCTGCTCACCCGAACATTGGAGACCATATGATTTGGGTAGGCAGTCTCCTGTATCTGACGCAAGTTTTACAAGCCCAAGTCACTTACATTGCTGACAAACAAGATTACTCATACGAGCATTTAGAAAATCAGTGTCCTCACGGCGCTATTTTTCTGCACGGAGGAGGGAACTTAGGAGATCTATGGCCTGCACAACAGGCTTTCAGAGAGAAGATAATCCGTCAAAACCATCATCGGCCTGTTGTCATCTTCCCGCAGACTATTTATTTCAGGCAACGTGACACAGTTCAACGAGCATCTGAAGTCTTTAATGCTCATCCAGATCTAACAATTTTTGCACGAGACAAATATAGTTACGAATTTGCTAAGCAGCATTTTTTCAACTGCAAAATAAACATGTCTCCTGATATGGCTTTTCAGCTATATAAGCAACTGCCTTTAAATAAGCGCTCAAGCTCTAAGAAGATCTTGATTCATCGCAGGGAAGATATCGAGAAATCCAGCAATTGGACACCTATAAACATTACTAATATCAATTTTTCAATTGAGGATTGGCCTTCTTATAATTGGCTATATGGGAATGAAAATCAGATAGGAACTCAGGCCATTGCAACGTTATTCCGCGAAGTTTGG